>CALAHA010000020.1 GCA_937891565.1 uncultured Ilumatobacter sp.
CCTCGGCGGCGACCTGTTCGTACCGATGGTTGATGGTGAACTCGAGGAACGCACGGGTCCCGGTGGTGGCCAGGTCAGGTCGGATCCGGGCGAGCGCGATGTGGCGCTGCAGCACCGGCGAGTAAACGAAGCTCGTCGCATAGCCGACCCGCTGGCCGTCGTCGTCGTACACCATCATGTCACCGCTGACCGGCGTGTGATCCTTGGGCGGAACCATGCCTGCGGCGGTGAACTTGCGGTCGTAGTCGAACGGGTCGACCATCAGCCCCGTCATCTTCCAGCGTGACGTGCCATCGGCTCGCTCGCGACGAATCGCTCGGCGGCCGATGAACGGGCGGCTGTCGTCGTCGATGCCCTTCAGCATCCAGCCCAGCCCGAGCTCGAGGGGGGTGGATCGATGCTCGTCGTTCTCGGCGAGTCGGCTCGCCTCGAAGTCGACGTTGATGAGCAACAGACCCGCCTCGATGCGCGCGATCAGCAGGGCGGTCTGCCCAAACGGCACGATCCCGTGGGGTGCCCCGGCCTCGGCGACGGCGTCCCAGATCACGCTGGCCTCGTCGGAGGCGGCGAAGATCTCGAACCCCAGATCGCCAGTGAAGCCGGTCCGTGAAATCGTCACCGGCACCCCACGAATCTTCGCGGCAGTGTGCTCGAAGTAGCCGAGTGAGTTGATCTCGGGCGCCAGTTCGCCGAGGACCGCTCGGCTGCGCGGGCCCTGCACCGCGAGCGTCGCGTAGTCGTAGGTGACCTCAGTGACCTCGACGGCGAGCCCGCCGACCAGATCCTGGAAATACGCGAGGTTCGGCTCGGCGGCGGTCAGCAGGAACTCCCCGGGCCCGTGACGAAACACGACTCCGTCCTCGTTGACGTATCCGCGGTCGTCGCACCAGATGGTGTACTGCGCCTCGCCGGGGCGACAGGTGCGGATGTCGCGGGCGAGTACGCCGCCGAGAAAGCGCTCGGCGTCGGGGCCGACGATCCGGTACTTGTACAGCGGCGACGAGTCGAACATCGCCACGGCGTTGCGAATCGACACGTACTCGAACTTCTCCGAGGACTGGTACTTGTCGACCACGAGGTGGCCGGACCAGTGGCTCCAGAGTGAGGTTTGGTTCGCCGCCGCGACTCGATTGTGAAATGGCGACTCACGCAACATGGCAAGAGAGTAGCAACCGGTCAGCGGCATGCGACGACCTGGTCGGGGTCCTCGTGAGTACCCTTGCACGCGTGAGCAGGCCGACTTCTGATCAGCGCAAGGCGGCGATCCTCGATTCCGTCGTCCAGGTGATCATCGACGTCGGTCTGACCTCGATGACCGTGGCTGACGTCGCCCGGCGCGCCGGGGTGTCGACGTCGCTGGTGCACTATCACTTCTCGTCGAAAGCCGAACTGATCCTCGCCGCACTGCAGGTTGCCTCACTCGACGACAAGGAGTTCCGCGACGAGGTGGCTTCGGGGCCGAAGACACCGCTCGAGCGCTTGGAGACCATGCTGTGCGGGACGCTGCCCGTCGACGCCGATGACGCGTCGTGGTTGCTGTGGATCGAATCGTGGGGAGAGACGCGTCGCGCGCCGAAGATCGGTGAGGTCATGGCGGATCTCGACATGCACGAACGTTCCGCGATCCGCAAACTGCTCGCCGAGGGCGTCGCGGTCGGCGAATTCACCTGCCCGGACCCCGAGAGCGTCGCGGCCCGGCTCACTGCGTTGCGCGACGGTCTTGCCATCCAGTACACGCTGTTCGGCGCGGAGCACACCGCCGACGAGTCCGCCGACCTGTTACGCGGTGCGATCCGCAACAACCTCGGCCTCGGCGAATTGGCAACCCACCGGTGACCGGACCGCGTCGGCTCAGCCGACGCGGATGAGCTTCTTGTTGACGAACTCGTCGGCGCCCCATCGGCCGAGTTCGCGGCCCGAGCCGGACCGCTTGACGCCACCGAAGGGCAGCTCCGGGCTGTCGGCGCCGACGATGTTGACGTACACCATCCCGGCCTGGATCGCGTCGGCGACGCGCTCCGCCTGCTCGGGATCGGTCGTGTAGAGGTACGAGCCCAACCCGAACGGGGTGTCGTTGGCCAGCTCGATCGCCTCGGCCTCGCTGGTCACGCGGTGGATCATCGCCACCGGTCCGAAGAGCTCCTCGTGGTACGCCGGGTTGTTCCGATCGACTTCGGTCAGCACCGCGGGTGGGAAGAACGCGCCCGATCGCTCGCCGGTGGTCACGATGGTCGCTCCCGCTGCGACGGCGGCGTCGACCTGCTGGCTGAGACGGTCGGCGGCAGCCAGCGACGACAACGGCCCGATCACGGTGTCGGGGTCGGTCGGGCTGCCGACCGGTGTGTTCAGCGCTGCCGCCGTGAACTTTTCGACGAACTCGTCGTACAGCTCGTCGATCACGATGAATCGTTTCGCCGCGTTGCAGGCCTGGCCGCAGTTGTCGAGGCGAGCCATGACCGCCGCCTCGATGGTGGCGTCGAGGTCGTCGGTCGACAACAGGATGAACGGGTCGGAGCCCCCCAGTTCGAGGACGACCTTCTTCAGATGCCGTCCGGCGACTTCGGCGACCGCGGCACCCGCTCGCTCGGAGCCGGTCAGCGACACCCCCTGGATGATCGGGTTGCCGATGATCGTCGCGATCTGATCGTTGGTCGCGTAGATGTTGGTGTACGCGCCGGTCGGGAAGCCGGCATCGGTGAACATCTGCTCGATCGCCGCAGCTGACTCGGGGCACTGGGGCGCGTGCTTGAGCAGCACCGGGTTGCCGATGATGAGGTTGGGGCCGGCGAAGCGTGCGACCTGGTAGTACGGGAAGTTCCACGGCATGATGCCGAGCAGCACGCCGAGGGCGCTCTTGCGCACGATGGCGCTGCCTTCGCCGCCCAGCAGCTCGATCGGCTCGTCGGCCAGGAACTCGCTCGCGTTGTCGGCGTAGTAGCGGTAGATGTCAGCACTGAAGTCGACCTCGCCGAGTGAGTCACCGAGCGGCTTGCCCATCTCGCGGGCGATGATCGCCGCGAGTGCATCACGCCGCTCCACGTGCAGGTCAGCGACCTTCGAGATCAGCGCCGCCCGTTCTGCGACCGTGGTGATCTGCGACCAGCCGCTGAAGGTCTGCTGGGCGCCCGCGACCGCGTCGTCGAGGCCGACGTCGGTGATGGTGGGATAGGACTGCACGGTCTCGCCCGTGGTGGGGTCGACGACGGCGTATTCGGACATGAGGTCTCCTTGTTGTGCGTTGGCGCCACGCTAATTCGCCGGTGGCGGTCAGGCGGGGAAGCCGAACTGCTCGAACGCCTCCGTGTCGAGAAAAGCGTGGACCGCCTCGATGAGGTCGTCGCGTCTGTGCAGCCACATCGCAGCGGGCGGCATGGTCTGCGCGACGTCGTCGTGGAGCGGCGCAGCAAGTGCGGCTGCAGAAGGGCCCCACCAAGTTGCAGCTCCGGTGCGAGACGGCCCCGTTTGAGGGTCCAGTTGACCGAGGCGCAGTCAGTGAGGCGACCCAGTCACGCACCGCTTCACCCGGTAGCGAATCATTGAGTTCTGCGAGCGACAGGAACTTGGGCAGCGCCATCACCCAACCGCGTGTCGAGCATCACCATCGTCATCACAAAACGAGTCCGGTTGTGACTGTAGATGGTCAGGATTTTGACCGGAATGACGGTGGTCAGCTCGGCGTGTGGATGTCGACGCCGAAGATCTCTTCGAAACGCGTCATGTAGGCGTCCAGATCGTCAATCCGACCCAGTTCGAGCCAGTCGGCGTGATCGATGCGGTCGTGGAGCGCGGCCATCTCGGGGCCAGCCCAGCTGACCGCGTACCGCAGTTCGGGTTCGTTGGTCACAATCGAGTGATGGATCACCTTGGCGACCTCGAAGGGGTCGGTGGCGCTCAGATATCCGGCGGTATAGAACTGGAACATGTTCTGGTAGTGGGCGTCGTAGGCGCCGGTCGAGTTCGGCGCATCGATGTTTTTGGCGAAGATTGCTGACTTCGTCACTCCGGGCTCCACGATCGCCACACGCACGTCGAACGGCGCCAACTCTTGGGCCATCCCCTCGCTGACACCTTCGAGCGCCCACTTGGAAGCGACGTAGGGCGACTGAGCGAGTGCCGCAATGCGGCCAGCCACCGAGGTGATGTTGACAATCGTGCCGGAACGACGCTCACGCATGCCCGGCAACACCTGCTGGGCGCAGCGAACAGCGCCGGTGACGTTGATGTTGAAGACACTGTTATACAGCTCCGACGGGCACTCCTCGGCAACGGCGTTGCCGCCGACTCCGGCAGAGTTCACGAGGTGATCGACACGACCCGCAGCGGCAAGAATCTGTGCGAAGCCCGCCTGCACCGACTCGTCATCAGCGACATCGAGTTCGGCGAGTTCGACGGCGACACCGGCATCGGCAGCCATTGCCAGCAGCTTGTCGGCCTTGGATGCAGAGCGCACCGTTCCGAAGACGCGCATCCCTTCCTGAGCAAGGTGGACTGCTGTAGCGCGACCGATCCCTGAGTTGGCACCGGTGACGACTGCGACAGGCTGTTCCGACATAGCGCCGAGACTAACGGCGGGCCATCTCCACTTTCGGACCAGGCAAACGCAACCGAGACCGGGGACGGCTACTGGATTTGAGCGCGGATGGCCGCGAGCCAAGTGTCAGCGACATCCCAACGTCCACCGACGTCGGCACGAGCGGTGTCAGCGTGCTCGCCGACGGCCGGATACGAACCCAAGAACTTGACGCGACCCTGTTTCGCGTGGAGTGACCGCATCGTGTCGGCGAGGAGCTGATCAGACACGTGAGCATCGGCGTAAATGATGAAGCAATAGTCGCCGAGGCCACCGTCTTTGGTCGGACGGCTGAACAGGTTCGACAGGTTGATCTGGCGGGCGGCGAACTCTTGGAGAATCGAGATCAACGAGCCGGGCGCATCGGCGCGTTGGTAAATGACCAGCGCCGTCTTGTCGTGGCCTGTCGGTGCGGGCACGCCGTCGCGGGCGACGAGCAGGAAGCGGGTCTGGTTGCCCTCATGGTCAGCGATGTTCGCAGCAACCACGTCGAGGCCATAGAGATCAGCAGCGACACGCGGAGCGAGTGCTGCGACGTTGATGTCGTCGGATTCCGCAACGATTTTGGCGGCATCGGCGGTGCTGTTCGCCGCGTGGATGTCGGCCGCGGGCAAGGTCTCGCGGAGATAGCGATGGCATTGCGCCGTGGCGACGGGGATCGAGTAGATCGTCGAGATGTCGGCGAGCGCGACGCCGGGGCGCGCGACGAGGCAGTGTTCGATGTCGATGACGACTTCGCGCTGGATAACGAGGTCGTGGTCGAAGGCCAGCGCGTCCTGCGTGAAGTTGACCATGCCTTCGATTGAGTTTTCGATCGGTACAAAGCCAACGTCGACCGCGCCGGCCTGCACCGCATCGAGGATGTCAGGCACCGTGCGGAACGGAACCTGCTCGGCCGCGGCCAAATCAGGCTGCGTCAGCAGTGCCTGCTGGGTGAACGTGCCGAACGGGCCGAAAAATCCTACGCGTCCAATCGCCATTGCCTGCCCGCTGTCACTCTCGTTCATCAGGCTGAGCGTAGGCCATTGTCTCCGAACTGCCGCTGAGGGAATACTGAGCGACATGGCGTTCGGCGTTGCGTCTGGCACGATGTGCGCTAATGGACGAACAGACGCTCCGTGAACTGATCGAGGGTATTCGAGCGGGGACGACCACCCCGGACGATGCGGTGGAGCGGCTCCGACGGCTCCCGTTTGCCGATATCGACGGCGCGCTCGTCGATCATCACCGCACGCTCCGACAGGGCATGCCCGAGGCGGTGTATGGGCCGGGCAAGACTGCCGAGCACTGCGTCAAAATCGTCGCCGAACTGCTGGAACACGGATCAGGCCCGGTCCTGCTCACCCGAACCGATAGCGATCAGCGCGCGGCATGCCTCGACGCCCACGGCACCGCGATCGAAGCCAACGGGTCGCTCCTGTGGCGTGCACCCGAGCCGACTCGCACGTCCGACGTGCTCGTCATCACTGCCGGAACGAGCGACCTCGCGGTGGCGCACGAGGCCAAGTTGACCCTGCGCGCCTACGGCTTCGCACCTCGCCTGATCGCCGACGTCGGCGTCGCTGGCCTCCACCGTCTCCTTGCTCGCATCGACGATGTCACCTCAGCCGATGCAGTGATCTGCGTTGCCGGCATGGAAGGCGCCCTGGCAAGTGTCATTGGTGGGCTGACCGCCGTCCCGGTGGTCGCTGTTCCAACCAGCGTCGGGTACGGCGCCGGGCTCGAAGGCGTTACCGCGCTGTTGGCCATGCATGCCTCGTGTGCCTCAGGCATCTCGGTCGTCGGGATCGACAACGGGTTCGGCGCGGCCTGCGCAATTGCCAGGATGTGTTCGTGACACGTACCGCATGGTTCAACTGCCACGCCGGTGTGGCCGGCGACATGGTGATGGCCGCGCTGGTCGATGCCGGTGCTGACACCGACACGATCGCCGACACGATCGCCGGGCTCGGCGTCGATGGCTACGCGATGTTCTTTGAGCGCGTCCAGCGATGCGGGGTCGGCGCGACATGGGCAAACATCGTCACGCACGACGAGCTGCACGCACATGACACTGAGCACTCAGGCGATGCGGCGCCACATGTCCATCGCCCTGCGAGCGAAATCTTGGCACTCCTCGACACAGCCGACCTGCCCGACCGGGTGCGGGCGCGGGCGCGCTCCGTCTTCGAACGGTTGGCTGCAGTCGAAGGTGCGATTCACGGCATCGATCCGGCCGACGTCGAGCTGCACGAGGTGGGCGCGCTCGACTCGATCATCGACGTCGTCGGCGTCTGCGCCGCACTCGAATCGTTGGGCATCGAACGTGTCGTGTGCTCGTCGATTGGCCTCGGCAGCGGCATCGTGCAAACAGCACACGGAGCGCTCCCCCACCCGGCCCCGGCAACAATCGCGCTGCTCACCGAGGCTGGCGCCCTGACGCACGGCTTACCAATGACGCTCGAAACCGCGACGCCGACAGGCGCTGCATTAATGACGACCTTGGCAGCCGAGTTCGGCCCGATGCCCTCCGGAACTCCACGGAGCGTCGGCTACGGCGCGGGAACCGCCGATCCGCCCGGACGCGCCAACGTCGTCCAAGTCACGATCGTCGACGCCGCGGCGTCGCTCGGTGCTGGCGATGGCGCCCCAATCGTGCAGCTCGACGTGAACGTCGACGACGTGTCTGGCGAGGTCATTGCCCACACCATCGATCGGCTCCTCGCGGCGGGCGCCCACGACGCGTGGGCCACGCCGATTGTCATGAAGAAGGGCCGGCCCGCCCACACCGTCAGTGCGTTGTGCGAGCCCACGATGCGCGACGCAATACGCGACGTGCTGGTCCGTGAAACCGGTTCGCTCGGGGTGCGTGCCACGTCGCTCGTGCGTTGGCCGCAGCAACGCGAGATGACCAGCGTCGAGATCGACGGTCACACGATTGGGCTCAAAATCGCGGCGCACCGCACCAAGGTCGAGTTCGACGATGCCGCGCGCGCTGCCGAATCGCTCGGCATCCCGGTTCGCATCGTGATTGAACGCGCCCTAGCGGCCGCCGAACACCTCGCTCCGTGATCAGGACCATCTGATAGGCGCGATCGCAGTGAGCCACCTGGAGTGGCGTCTGCCCAATGGCGACGAACGGGCGACGAACTGCTTGCCCAGCTTTAGTGGTTACACGGTGAAGAGTGCGGCGTTGATCCATTCGAGGATCTGATCGGCCGGTTGGCTCCCGCCCTTACGGGCGTTGACGGTGCCGTCAGCGTTCAGCATCACGGTGAATGGGAAGCCCGTGCCGCCGTAGAGCTGAATGGCTTCGGAGTCGGCCGTGTCGGCAAGCATCGGCCAGGCCCAATTCTTCTCGACGACCCAGCTCGACGGTGGGAAGTTGTCACGATCGTCCTGCACCGCGGTGCTGACACCGATGATGTTGAGATTGTCCGGCAGGTCGCCGCGGTCGCTCAGCGTCAAAATCTCAGGGATTTCGTCGTTGCAGTGTGGGCACCAGTGAGCAAGGAACACGAGCATCGTCGGCCCATCGGTCGGCCCACCGATCGACACCTCGGTGCCGTCGAAGCTGGCACCGGTGATGACCGGCGCCACGGAACCGACCGACGCGTCGTTGTTCGGATCTTCGAGTGGCGGCAGGGCCTCGCCGGTGACGGTCAACGATGCGGAGTTCTCGAGGATCGCTACCGCGGCCACGGCCGGCTCCGTCGTTGCCGTTTCAGTGGCGGCTTCGCCGGCTTCAGTGGCGGCTGACGGGATGGCCGCGTCTGAGGCTTCGTCGCTGCCTCCGCACGCCGTCAACGCAAGCAGGGCGCTTGCCGCGAGTGCGGCTACAAATCGGTTGCGGATCGGTGTTGTCATAGGGGCTCCTCATAATCCGACGTGGTGATCGGCGTAGTTCTCCATTTAGTTTGCTCTACAGAAGGCGTTCCTCCTCGGCACGGGCCAGCTTTCACAGCTGTCGAGATCGAGTCGGTTGTCGCGGCGACGGATAGCGTCGCGGACGATGGAGATTGACATGGCAGGAGCATTGCGCGATCTGCGTCGCACTCGCCAGAGTCGTCGGCTTGGCGATGCCGAATGGTTCGATGTCGCCTATCGCGTGTACCTGTTCGCACTCGTCGGTCTGACTGGCGTCGTTCTCGCTTCCGATGCGATCGACGGAGTGGTCGGCGACGGCATCAAGACCTCGGACTTGTTGGCACGGGGCCCGTCGATCGTCGGCCTCATCGTGATGGTGGCCTTCGGCCTGGGCCTGCGAAGCGGGGCCGATGGCGGGCCCGTTGCGATCGAAGTGGCCGACATCCGCCACGTCCTTCTCTCACCGATCAACCGACGACGCGCACTACTGCGCCCGGTCGGCCAGCGAATCCGATCCGTCACGTTCTCCTTCGCAATGGCGACCGCCGTGCTCGGGCAGTTCGTCGCCCGAGAGGTCGAAGGATCGCGAGCAGCATGGGCTGCTGCTGGTGCGCTCTTCGGTGCCGTGACGGGCGCCGTGTTCGTGGCGTCGGCCGTGATTGCACACGTCATCCGTTTGCCGCGTTGGGCAGCCACCGCAATCGCAGCGGTTGGCCTTGCTTGGCAGGGCGCCGCCGCCTGGATCAATTGGAACGGCCCGAGTAACAGTCCGCTGCGTTTCGGCCCTGCCAACCTCGACGGAAGCCTTGCCTTCTGGGGGATCCGACAGCAGGGCATCGACGTCGTTGCGATCGCCGTCACACTTGCAGCAATTGTGCTTTCACTCGCACTCTGTGGCGGGCTGCGCATCGAACCGCTGGCGCGCCGTGGCTCACTCGTCACACAACTCCGCTTCGCAGCGACCGTGCAAGACCTACGGACCGTCGTGATGCTGCGCCGCCAATTGCGCGCTGAAACGCTCCGGTCGACACCGTGGGGCGGCTCGCCACGGACACCCATCAGCGAACGCCGTGGCTCCCATGGTTCGGTCCGTTCCATGATCTGGCGACGCGGATTCAGGTCGCTTCGGCGGCTGCCGGCATCGCGGCTCGCGCGCATTGCGAGCCTCGCAATAGTTGGCGGCGTCTGCGCATCGCTCGCGGCCAGTTCCAGCCTGCTGTTCCTCCTCGGGACACTCGCTGCCCTGTTCCTGCTCGGCATGGAAGCCATCGAACCGTTGTCGCAAGAGATCGACCGACCCGACATCACCGACGGGCTCCCGATCGAACGGGGCCAACTCTTTGCCCACCACCTCGTTGCTCCGGCAGCGCTCCTCGCGGTGGCCGCGTTCCTCGGCGCCACTGCTGCATCGATCCTCGAGCCGAGCCACGCCGCAGCGGCGTTTGCCATCGCATTGCCGGCTACCCTCGCCGGCGCTATTGGCCCCGTGGCCGGCGCTGTGCTCGACGCGCCGACCCCGATCGCTGTCGCCGACACGAACATCATGGGCACGCCTCGCGACACCGAGCAATCGTTCGTCCCACCCGAGTTCGCCGGCTTCAGCAACGCATTCTCGACCTTCTTACCAATCATTCTCACCAGCCTTGGTCTCGTCCCGATCGTCGCGATGC
>CALAHA010000021.1 GCA_937891565.1 uncultured Ilumatobacter sp.
CCAGCGTCACCCGCAAACGGTCTCGGTGTCTGGGGCCTCGAGCTGGATCAGGTAATTGTGGATGGTGTCTTCGATGCAGCTGTTGACCCGGTAGCCGGTGTGCTGGTTTGCCTCGACGATCACGAGGCGACCGTCTTCGAGCGATGCTGCCATGCGCCGACTGCTGTCGAGCGGCGTGCTCGGATCACCAGTCGTACCGACAACCACGATCGGGCCTGCGCCCACGCCAGTGACGTCGATCCGCGGGTCGATGGCAACAGGGAAGAAGCTGCACGTGTACGACCCTGTGGTGTACGGGAACAGACGGGGCGCCGCTCCAATGAGGACCTCAGCCTGTTCATCGGCTTCTGCAACGGTCAGCCGTTCCGGGTCGTCGGCACACGAAATCGCCTGAAACGACTCAAGCAAGTTGCTGTAGGTCCCATCGGCGCCCCGCTGGTAGTAGGCGTCCTGAAGTGCAAGTAGCCCGGCTCCGTCACCGGATTGGGCGTCATCGAGTGACCGTTCAAGGGCGGGCCAGAACCGGTCCGAATACATCGCCCGCACCACGCCGGTGACCGCAACGCTGAGGTTGACGTCGGCTCGACCTTCGGGCCCTGGAAGCGGCGACTCGTCAAGTTGTACGAGCAGCGCGTCGAAGGCGCTCTCGGCGTCGCCGTCGTTGTGGAATGCGCACGACGGAGTAGCACTGCATTCGGCGAGGAACGTGTTCAGCGCATTTTCGAAGCCAATCCACTGTTGCAGCGTGCTCTCGATCGAGTCGGCGTTCGGGTCAGCGGCTCCGTCAAACACTGCTGCCCGCACCGTCGTTGGGAACAACGTGGCCCACACAGCACCGAGCTCGCTGCCATAGCTGAATCCAAAGTAGGACACCTGGCCTTCGCCCAGCGCCTGACGAATCGCATCCATATCGCGCGCCGAGTTGTTGGTCCCGATGTACTGCAGTGCGCGGCCAACCCGTTCTTCGCAGCGCGTCGCGAATTCTTCGGCGAGGCGAACGAGATCAGCCTTCTCGGAAGTGTCGTCCGGGGTGATGTCACCCGTCGCGAAGAACTCGTCGTACTCCACGTCGTCGATGCAATCGACGGCTCCGCCGCTGACCCCCGTACCGCGCGGATCCCATCCGACCACGTCGAATCGTTCGGTGATTGCGGGAAGGAACCAGCTCGTTGCGTTGATCCCCATCGTGCTTGCCGGCGAACCGGGGCCACCGTTGTTGACCAGGAGAGAACCAATCCGATCGTCCGGGTCAGCTCGGTGACGCGTGACGTACAGCTCGATGGTTTCGCCTTGAGGATCGGCGTAGTCGAGGGGAACCATGAGCCATGCCTCGTCGACGTTCCCGCCCAGCTCGGTCCACTCGATTTCGTAATCGAGCGGCTCCGTCGCAATAGTCGGCGCCAGAGTTTCGCCCGGCTGCGCCGTGATCGGTGTTGGCATCGTGGTGCTCGTCGGGATCGCGTTGATTTCGCGAGTCTTTGGTGCCGGCGGAGCATCGCTGCCAGTACAACTGGCGATCACGAGCGCACCCGCAAGAAGTGCAGAGGTCCGCCGCATGACTGCCAAGCGTACGAGCGGCTCTGGCGAGCGACATCTTCGTCCCCCATCATTCCGCAAACGACACGGCGAACGACACGGCGAGTAAAACGGTGCGCTGGCGAGCGGGGCGAGCGGGGCGAGCGGTCAGATAACCCTTAGCGTGGCACCATGCGGATGTCCCCCCACTACATGATGCCCGGCGACAAGGACTCGCTCGACGGCGTCAAGCTGGCCGACGGAACGTTCAAACGCGTCTGGGTGTTCGCGCGCCCTTACCGCCGGACGATTTCTGTGTTCCTTGCGGCCATTTTCATTGCGGCGCTCCTCGCCTTGGTCCCTCCGTTTGTCGTGCGCGAAATCATCGACAACGCAATACCGGACAACGACCGCGACGCCATCAAGGTGCTGGCGGCGATCGCCGTCTTCGCGGCACTCACCGACGCCGGGCTCGCCATCGTGCAGCGTTGGTGCAGCTCACGGGTCGGCGAAGGGCTGATCTATGACCTGCGTGGAGCGCTGTTCGCCAAAGTCCAACGCATGCCGATCGCATTCTTTACGCGGACACCCACCGGGTCGATCACGTCCCGGTTGAGCAGCGATGTCGTCGGAGCCCAGTCGGCGGTGACGAGCACGCTTGGCAGTGTGGTCAGTAACGTCATTGTCTTGACGACCACGTTGGCCGCGATGATCGCCCTCGAGTGGCGGCTCACGCTGCTGACGCTGATCGTGTTGCCGCTCTTCATCGTGCCAGCCCGCCGTGTCGGGACGCGCCTGCAGGGAATCTCTCGCGAGCAGATGGGTCACAACGCTGCGATGAACACCCAAATGACCGAGCGTTTCAATGTCTCTGGCGCCACTCTTGTCAAGCTGTTTGGCTCCGGTCAGCGCGAGCGAGAATCCTTCGAGAGCCGAGCACGCGGCGTCCGCGACACCGGCATCCAGGCAGCGATCTACGGCCGTGTGTTCTTCGTTGCGCTCGGCCTCGTTGGGGCGATCGGCACCGCAGCGATTTACGGCATCGGCGCATTGATGGTCGTCGACGGCGAAATCTCGACCGGCACGCTCGTTGCACTGGCCGCACTCGTCACTCGCGTGTACCAACCGCTGACTGGGCTGACCAACGCACGGGTTGACCTGATGACCTCGATGGTGAGTTTCGAACGCGTCTTCGAAGTGCTCGACGCACCAGAGGCGATCCAAGAAAAGCCAGGTGCAATCGATCTGGTCGCCCCGCGTGGTGGCGTCGAGTTCGACAACGTCACGTTCCGATACCCGCCCGCTGCCGAATCGGCAATTCCCACGATGGAGCAGAACGCCGGCCTTGGCGGTGACACCGATCCCGATGTCGACGTCCTGCACGGGCTGACGCTGACAATCGCACCGGGTGAAACACTCGCCCTCGTCGGGGCATCTGGTGCCGGGAAATCGACCACGATCTCGCTCATCCCGCGCCTCTACGACGTCACCAATGGTGCAGTCCGCATCGACGGACACGACGTCCGCGACCTCACTCTCGACAGCTTGCGAGCCACGATCGGCGTGGTGTCACAGGATCCGCATCTGTTCCACGAATCAATCGGCAACAACCTGCGCTACGCCGACCAGTCAGCCAGCGATGATCAGCTCATCGCTGCAGCCAAGGCGGCTCGGATTCATGACACGATCGCGGCGCTGCCTGACGGCTACGACACCATCGTCGGCGAGCGTGGCTATCGGCTGAGCGGTGGCGAGA
>CALAHA010000022.1 GCA_937891565.1 uncultured Ilumatobacter sp.
ACCAGCACCAGCACCAGCACCAGCACCAGCACCAGCACCGGGGGAACACACATGCAATTCGACGCCGACAACATCGCGATCCGCAGACCAGCGATGATCGAATCCGGATTCTGGCTCGACCAGACAATCAACAAGTCGCTCGACGACGCCGCTATCGCCCATCCTGAGCGAACAGCGCTCACCGCCGTTCGGCTTGGCGGCAGCACCGTCTCGATGACGTACCGCGAGCTGGCCGAAACAGCTAACCGAGTAGCCGTTGGCCTGCACCGGCTCGGCGTGCGCTCCAACGACATCGTGGCCGTGCAACTTCCGAACTGGTGGGAGTTCACCATTACCTACCTCGCCTGCGCCCGAATCGGGGCGGTGATGAACCCCCTGATGCACATCTTCCGCGAGCGCGAACTGGAGTTCATGCTTGGCCATGGCGAAGCCTCGGTAGCCATCATCCCATCGACCTTCCGCGGCCACGACTTCCGCGCCATGTACGACGAGTTGCGTGAACGACTCCCGCATCTGGAGCACGTCATTGCCGTCGACGACGACGGGCCGGAGGGGTTCGCCGCACGACTCACCGGAACAGCGTGGGAAGAACAAGCCGACGCAGCCGAGATCCTGTCATCAAGCCGACCCGGCCCGGACGACATCACGCAACTGATCTACACCTCGGGCACGACCGGCGAGCCGAAAGGCGTCATGCACTCGTCGAACACGCTGTACTCGAACATCGTCCCGTACGCCGAGCGACTCCACCTCGACACCGATGACATCGTCTTGATGGCCTCGCCGATGGCCCACCAGACTGGCTTCATGTACGGGCTGATCATGCCCGTACTGCTCGGCTGCCCAGCCGTACTACTCGACGTCTGGGACCCGGGCCAGGCGGTCGAATTGATCAACGAGCATGCCGTCACTTTCACCATGGCCTCCACACCGTTCCTTGCCGACCTTGCCGACCGAGCCGAGTCGGGTAACCATCCGGTTCCGTCACTCCGGACGTTCCTTTGCGCGGGCGCCCCGATTCCTGGCCCCCTCGTCGAACGCGCCCAGCGCACACTCGGAGCGAACATCGTGTCGGCCTGGGGTATGAGCGAAAACGGCGCCGTCACCACGACGTTGATCGGCGACGACCCGAGCCGGGCAATCGATACCGACGGATGCCCACTCCCCGGTGCGCAAGTCAAGGTGGTCGACATCGACGACGCAGAACTTCCCGTCGGCGAGACGGGTCGACTGCTCGTGAAATCCTGCTCCAACTTCGGTGGCTACCTCAAACGGGCGCAACTCAATGCGACCGACGCTGACGGGTGGTTCGACACCGGAGACCTCGCCCGACTCGACGCACACGGCTACATCCGGATTACCGGCCGCTCGAAAGACGTCATCATTCGAGGCGGCGAGAACATCCCCGTGGTCGAGATCGAGAGCCTGCTGTATGCACATCGTGCAGTGGCGCAGGTCGCAATCGTCGCGCTCGCCGACGAACGACTCGGAGAGCGGGCGTGCGCCGTTGTCGTCACGAAACCCGGCGAGTCGTTCACGTTCGACGAAATGATCACCCACCTCGAACAATCACGCCTCGCCAAGAACTACCTCCCCGAGAAGCTGATCATTCTCGATGCCATGCCAACCACCCCGTCCGGCAAGATTCAAAAGTTCAAGTTGCGGGACAAGATCAGCTGACCTTCACTAGGTCACCACGTATCGATGTTGGGGCGATCGCCTCGCACTGGTGGTGCTGCAGCAAGCAATGTCGAGAGCCAACGACGCGAATCCGCTGGGTCGATGACATCATCGATCTCGAAGTGCGTCGCCACGCTTAACGCCTTGCCATGCTCATACATCCGGTCGACCATCTCCGTGAACAACGCGTCGCGCTCGGCATCAGATGCCACCGCAGCCAGTTCCTTGCTGTAGCCGAGCCGGACGGCACCTTCGAGGCCCATGCCGCCGAACTCGCCGGTCGGCCACGACAGGCAGGCGAGCGGGGCCTTCGTTGAACCGCCCATCATTGCCTGCGCCCCGAGCCCGTACGCCTTACGCGTCACGATCGTGATCATCGGGACCGAAACGTTGGCACCAGTGACGAACAGTCGTGAGCAGTGCCGGACCAGTGCGCTGGCCTCGATATCGGGGCCGACCATCATCCCGGGCGTGTCACACAGGGTGATGATTGGAAGGCCGTGCGCATCACACAACTGCATGAACCGCGCTGCCTTATCAGCGCCGTCTGAATCGATGGCCCCCGCCAGGTGGTGTGGATTATTGGCCACGACGCCCACCGGTCGGCCTTCGAGCCGGGCAAAGGCCGTCACCATCCCTAAACCGAAGTCTCGTCGGAGTTCAGTGATCGAGCCGATGTCGAAGAGCCCGTCGATCACCGTGCGGATGTCGTAGGCGCGCAGCCGATCGAGCGGCACCACATCGCGCAGCGCCGTCTGATCAGGAGCGTCCCACTTGTCAATCGCACCCTGGAAGTAACCAACGCAGCGCTTCGCAATCGCTGTTGCTTCCGCTTCATCGGCCGCCACGATGTCGACGACACCGTTCGCTCGCTGCACTTCAATCGGGCCGATTTCGGTCGGCTCGAACACGCCGAGCCCGCCACCTTCGATCATCGCAGGGCCACCCATGCCGATGTTCGAATCTTCGGTGGCGATGACAATGTCGCAACAGCCAAGGATGGCAGCGTTACCAGCAAAGCAATAGCCAGCGTTGACGCCGATGAGTGGCACGGTGCCCGAGAGTTGTGCGAACCACAGGAACGCAAGGCAGTCGAGGCCGCTCACCCCGATCCCGTCGGTGTCGCCCGGCCGACCGCCGCCACCTTCGGTGAAGAAAACCAGCGGAATGCGCAGTTGCTCTGCAAGTTCGAACAGCCGGTCTTTCTTGCGATGATTCTGCGTGCCCTGCGTGCCGGCCAGCACGGTGTAGTCGTATGACACCGCAATTGCCTTGCGCGTCCGTGCGTCAGCGAAGAGGTCTCCGTTGATATCGCCGATTCCACCGACCAAGCCGTCAGCGGGCGTTTTGGCAATGAGGTCCGCAACGTCGCGCCGTCGCCGTTGGGCAGCGATCACCAGCGGGCCGTACTCGATAAACGAGCCCTCGTCAACGAGGTCAGCAACGTTCTCACGTGCTGTTCTCCGGTTACGTCGGCGGCGCTTTTCCACTGCGTCGGGCCGAGCTGCGTCGAGCCCGCCCTCGTGCCGGTCAATCACTTCGGCCAGATCGGGCCGGTCCAATCCCTTCGGCAGCGACGCCGCAGCGGAGACTTCCGGTGGCGGCAAGACCTCACCCGCGGCGGCAGCAATCGGGGGGCCGAGCGTCACCAGCACATCGCCGGGCGACAGCGTCGACCCTTCAGCCGCCATCACAGCATCGACGACACCGTCCACTGGAGCCAGAACCTCGTGGTGCATCTTCATCGACTCGACGAGCGCTACCACTCCCCCGGCTCGCACTGGATCACCTGCTCCGACGAGCAACGCCACCAATGTTCCTTGCAACTCCGTCGACACTTGAACACTCATGCAGAGTGTCTAACCGAGACCACCGACCCTGATCGAAGCAGCCGGTCCGGCGCCGCTCAAGTCAGATCAAGTCAGATCAAGTCAGATCAAGTCAGCTTGTGTCAGATCGCTGGAGTGCGCTGGAACGAGGTGATCGATTTATCGCCCATGACCAGTTCGGCTGCCACCGCCGCGAACAGGGCAGGCACGATGAAACCTGGCTGTCCTGTCGTTTCAGCAACAAACATCACGGCCGCGAGTGGAACGCGATAACCGGCGCCGAGGAATGCAGCCACGCCGAGCAACACGTAGAGCGTCGGGTCGAGCGGGTTGACGATGTCACCAACACCACGACCGACGATGGCGCCTCCGACGACGAGCGGGATAAACACACCGCCGACACCACCGCCAGCCAGCGTTGTCGCAGTCGCCATACAGCGAATGAAGAAAATGGCAACGAGGAGCCAGACAGAGTGCGATTCAGCCAGCCAGCCGAAGACCTCATAGCCAGACCCGAGCGTGAGGCTTTCGCCGGTGAGCCCCCGAGTGATCACGAACAGCACGGTCAGCGTGGTGCTGGTCACCATCAGACGGGTGACGATAGGCCGCAGCGTGAATGCCTTGGCCAGCCGAATCAGGCGCGAGAAAGCGCGGGCACCGAGTGCGCAGCCGATTCCGATGAGTACAGCACCCGCAAGGTCCTTGTACTGGAACGCAACAGCACGGTCGGAATCAAACGAAAAGATCGGGCTCGTGCTGCTGAACGCCACGAACACGAGGTAGCCGGATGCTGATGCAACGAGGGCGGGCAGGAGCATTCGACGCGCCATCTGGTCACGAAACGGCACTTCAAGGGCGAAGATCGCTCCGGTTGCCGGGGCCTTGAAGATCGCTGCCACACCGGCCGCGGCACCTGCGACCAGCAGTGTTCGATAGTCAGCGCCACGGAAAGCAGCAGGAACCCGTCGCTGGATGAAGGCGCCTATGGCGGAGCCGCCATACATCGATGGGCCTTCCAGCCCCATCGCGCCACCCATGCCGAGCGTCGTGAATGCCGCTGCAATCCGGCCAATGAAGGCTCTCGGGCGAAGTGGATACTCGGGGTCATGGAATGCGCGGAGGTATTCGTCGGATGTAGCGGGCGTTGCGCCCTTGCCGATCGTCCGCAAAATGATCGCCGATGCCACGAGGCCAAGGCCCGGTGCGATCGCTGCGAACCACAGCGGGCCATGCAACACACGGTCGAGTGCAACCTCGGCAACGAAGAACTCGAAAAACCGAACACCCAGCCCGGTGATCGCTCCGGTGATCGCGGCGAGCAACACGACTTCTCGGGAACGGCGAACGAAGTCGCGGAACTCGCCTGAAGCGATATCAAAAGTGGTGGGGCGAAGACTCCTCAACACTCTCTGACGCCACACGGTGGCAAAGTCTACGCCACGCCCCCACTGCTTTCGGGGCACTGCCAAGGTTGGTTTCACTCTCCGATGAGGCCGCTATTGCGATGAGGGATGCGGACGGACGGGACGGTGTCAACCGGTTGAGGTTCGCTCCGCCCCGAAGCCCGGGGCGCCGAGCTCACCCCCGTGCGAGTAGCTCGGCGAAGTAAGGGATCGTCTTCTCGAGGCCCTCTCGGAGCTGAATCGTGGGCTCCCAGCCAAGGTGCTGCTTGGCCAACGTGATGTCGGGTTGGCGCTGCTTCGGATCGTCGCTCGGCAACGGCACGTGGATAAGAAGGCCGGGCGAACCCGTCAGTTCGACGATGATTTCGGCCAATTCCAACATCGTGAACTCGCCGGGGTTGCCAATGTTGATCGGACCGGTCTGATCACTGTCCAGCAGCGCGAGGAAGCCGCTGATCTCATCAGCGACGTAGCAGAAGCTCCGCGTCTGGTTGCCGTCGCCGTAGATGGTCAGCGACTGACCGCGCAGCGCCTGAACGATAAAATTCGACACGACACGCCCATCGTCGACCTGCATGCGCGGACCGTAGGTGTTGAAGATGCGAACAATTTTGACGTCGACATCTTTCGAACGGTGATACGCCATGGTCAGCGCTTCGGAAAACCGCTTCGCTTCGTCGTACATCGACCGCTCGCCAATCGAGTTGACATGGCCCCAGTAGATCTCGGGCTGCGGGTGAACCAGCGGATCGCCGTACACCTCGCTCGTCGACGCCATGAAAAACTTGGCATCTTTGCGGAGTGCAAGTTCGAGGAGATTACGCGTCCCGATGCTGCCAACATCGAGGGTCTCGATGGGGAGCGCAAAATAGTCTTTCGGCGAAGCAGGGCTGGCGAGGTTCATCACGGCATCGACAGGTCCGTCGACATCGCACGACGCGACGACATCGCCCTCCACGAGGGTGAATCCTGGGTTGCCAACGAGGTGAGCGATGTTGGCTGGTCGGCCCGTCACATAGTTGTCGAGGCAGACAACCTCATCGCCACGGGCCAGCAGGGCGTCG
>CALAHA010000023.1 GCA_937891565.1 uncultured Ilumatobacter sp.
GTCAGGGCAGCAAGGTCGGTTGCCGTGATGACCCCGACGTGACGGTGCACGCGCCACTCCGGGTAGTTGACCCCGTTGACCAGCGAGACGTCGTCGCTGGCCTCCATGTCGGAGCGGCACGGGTCTTGCCACGGGCATCGCTCGCACTCTTTTGTCGACACCGGGAGTACCGGTGGTGGCGTGGCGCGATCGACCCGCACGCGTGCGGCTGCGACGATGCGGTGGCGAAATGCGAACTCGTAGTCGTAGCGGTCGAGAGCGGTGCGTGCGGTCGATCGCTCTCGCTTGTGGAACGAAATGTTCGTGGTGCCGTCGGCGTCTTTGCCGACCTGCGGAGTCACCGTGCCAAATTTTGGTATGTCTAACTCGAACCAAGCCACGACCCGTTCGGAGCCGAGGATCCCGGCACGAACTGGAACGCCCGGATGATCGGCCGGGGCATGGCCGTGGGCTTGGAGCAGTCGGTGATAGTGGGCGAGTTGGAGGCAGTCGTCTTCGCGGTACTTGGGGCTGAGGCCGGGAATCACGCTCGGGTCGACCAGATTCAGATCGTGCACGGGCCCGATCGGACCCTCCCCCTCCTTAAGGTTCGACGTGCAGCGATGCGACTTCACGTCGATCGGGAGGTAGACGGCGGCACCTGACGGCATGACATCACCGCTGGCTAGCAAGAGGTCAATTTCGCCAAGCCTTCCGGCATCGACGTCGGGCTGCATGAGTGCGCCGAGGATGATCGGCGTGCCCGCAGCAAGTGCGGCATCGGTGATTGCGCGGCGTTCGTCGTGGCTGGCGGCGCCCCGTGCCGGAACTTCGCAGACGTCAGCACCGAACCGTTCAACCAACTCCGCAACGATGTCCGCCTCGAACGCGATGCCGTCATCGAACAGTTCTTGGAGCGCCTCGTCTGGTTCGCCGGCAACAGCGGGTTCGGTCGGGTCGTTCTCGCGAAACAGACGAAACGGGCACTGCTTTGCGGCGTAGGCGCCGAGCATCGGCCGATCGATCCGGGTCATCGCCCCAGGCTAGATGGCTGAGCCTGACCGGGTTGCAGGGAACAGGCCGGTGACCAGCGCCGGGAACCCGTGACGAAAGACGGCAGATTCCGCCTCGCAGTGTCTCGAGATTCCAGCGCGCCGCAGTCGCTCACCGCTCAAGGTTCACCGGCATAGCTCAGAGCACGAAACGCATACCGGTGAGGAGTGCCCCGGGGAGGCGGGCACTGGCGGTGCTGCGTTCCATGTAGGTGCTCGGGTCGAGGAGGACTTCAGCCTCGTCGGTGAGGCCTTCGAGTTGTGCGCCGAGCATGTTGAATGCCGTGTCGTCGAAGCGCAGCACGTTGACCGGTGCAACGATTTCGCCTTCATCCATCCAGAACGTGGCAAACCGAGTCATGCCGGTGGTGCGGCACGCCGACATGTCACTGAAGTTTGTGTACCAGAGATTGCCAACGAAGAGCCCGGTGCCGAGTGCCTCGGCGACGCCGTTGGTCGGAATCGAACCAGGGGCAATGGCAAGCGACTCGGGGTACTCACCGCTGTGGGCACCGTTCGTTGCGACGCCGTATTCCTGTGCCGAGCGGGGTGACACGAGTGTGTCGCCGATCTTGCCGTTGATGACGAGGTCGACGGCGTCGGGGCGGACAAAACCGGCCGACTGGAAGTTCGGAGCAACGCCTCCGGCAGTGTTCTCGCTGATCGAGACGTGCGGCGACAATGTTGCGTCGCCAGCCAGCATGCGCAGGAACGGCGACTGTTTGGTTTCGTGGGCGCGCTTGCCGAAGGCGCCGTAGTACGAGAGCAGCGACATCACTTCTTCCATCGCTCGTGGAGCGAGGTAGGTGCGGTACTCGCCGGGCCCGAGGTTCTTGGGATCGCGGGCGAGCGCAGCGACCTGCTGGGCCGACCAGTCGACCTTGCGAGCGAAGGCGTCGTCGTTCCAATCAAAGCCCGCATAGAGATTTTTTGCTGCCTTGTCGGTGCGCAGGTAGAAGCACCAGTCGAGGTTGAACGTCGACGACTGGAACCAGTTGCGTTGACCGAGTGAGTTGGCAAAGCCGTTGTACGTGTCGCCTGATGCGTAGATTCCGACGAGGTCTTTGCCATGGCCTGCCGAGCGAATGTCAGCGACCGCCGCATCAGGCGCGGGGATATTGCCGGTCTTGATGCTCTCGGTCGACATCGGCTCGGTGTTGTACATGAGATACGGATCGTCGGGTACGAGCCGCCGCTGGTCGCGAAGCTGGCCGAGCAGCGCAGTGAGGCGAGCTTCGTCCATGGGGCGATCGCTCGTCAGGTTGATCGATCCGCCGACGTGTCGCTTGCCTTCGATCAGGTCGACCGACAGCTTCTGCTGGTCGACGGTCCCGGCCTGGCGGACGTCGTTGTTGTTGAGGCGGATGAAGTCGGTGCGCTCACCGGCGAGGTTGGCGAGGAGTACTTCTTCCCCCTGCAGCTTGGCCGTTGCTGCTGTGACGAGTTCGTCGAAGTAGGCGCCGGTGCCGGTGCCAGAGCCGGTGTTGCTCATGCCTCGGCCCCGAAGACTTCGACGTTGGAGAACTTGCAGGCCGGCGACGCATGGCCGGTGCCGATCATCTGATTCATCTCGCCTTTGCCGCAGTTTGGCGTGCCCATCACGGTGAAGCTGTGCTCGTCGGCTACGCCGGTGAGGTTCGTCCAGAAATTCCGGCTGATGCCCCGGTAGCCCGGGTTGCGGACCGTGCCGACGATTTCACCGTTCTCGATTTTCTGGCCGTACTCGCAGTTGAACTGGAACTTATTGCGGCTGTCGTCGATCGACCAGGAGTTGTTGGTGTGCATATACACGCCGTTCTCGATCGAACCGATCAGTTCGTCGACGGTGCTCTTGCCGGGTTCGACGTTGAGGTTGGCCATCCGGTCGATCGGCGGCCGATTCCAGCTGGCTGCTCGTGAGTTCGACACGCCATCGAGCCCGCTGCGTTCCTGGCTGATTGCGCCGCCGAGGCCGCGCTTGAGCACGCCGTTCTCGATCAGCAATTGCTTGGTGGCCGGGCTGCCGTCATCGTCGAATCCGTAGCTGGCGAGCTGGCCGGGCACGGTTGGATCGAAGGTCACGTTGAGTAGTTCGGAGCCGTACTGGAACGTCCCGAACATGTCGGGCGTGACAAAACTGGTGCCCGCGTAGTTGCGCTCGTCGCCGAGAATCCGGTCGAGTTCGAGCGGGTGGCCAATCGATTCGTGGATCTGCAGAATCATCTGGTCTGGCGCAAGCAGAATGTCCATCACGCCACTCGGGCAGTTCGGGGCGGTGAGGAGTTCGAGTGCTTCGTTGGCGACTCGATTGGCAGCATCGCCGAACCCGAATCGGCCGAGTACCTCGGCACCGCCCTGGCCGCAGAACGCGTTAGCCCCGAACGTGCGGGTCTGGGTGTTTGTGCCCTCGTTGGCTGTGGCCCGCATGCCTGGGTAAACGAAGCTGAATCGCTGCTCGATCTCACCTGACTCGCCGTTGCGGCCTCGTGTGACCAGCAGCGTGTCGACGTTACGTCGGGTCAGGCGTGCCGACCAATCGACGATTCGTTTGTCAATGCCGAGCAATCGTGATTGCTGATGCAGCAACTCGAGCCGGGCACCGAGAGGGAGCGTGTCCCAGTCGATTTCAACGGGTGAACGGTAGGTGCCGGTGGTGTGATCCGGTGGCGGCGTTGCGGTGACCATGCTGCCGGCGGTGACGGTCGCCCAGTAGCGGGCAGTGTCGACGGCGCGGCGCAGGCCGGCATCGGAGAGATCAGCCGTCGCGGCGTAACCGAGGCCGCCGCCGTTCCAGATCGAGATCATCACGCCGGTGTCGAACTCGTTGAAGATTGGCTCGAGCGTGTTCTGGCGGACTGTCAGATGTTCTGACCGTTCATCGACGACACGCGCTGACGCATAGTCGACATCATTGGGCAGCGCGGCCCGCAAACGGTCGGCGATAGAGGTGTCGATAATTGGTTCGATCTGCAGCCCGGCGGCGGAATCGCTCATCTTGTCGAGGCTACGACCAAGGTAAGGGCCGAACCTGCCTGATCGGGCGGACGGGCGGGCGTGAGCGTTTGGGCCGGGTGTTCAGGCAAGCATCTGCTCGACGAGTTCTTGAACGGCGAGCGCTTCAGCGAACGTGGCAATCGAATGTGGCTCGCCGCTGAGCATCTTCGACAGTTCGCCGAGTTGACGGCCGTAGGCATTCGCTCCGAGTTCGGCACGGTCGGTGCCGAGGAGGTGCTGCCAGTCGCCTCCGTCGCTCGACTGCAGGTGGTACCAGTCAACGAGGCGGAGCGAGCCGGTTGTGCCGCGAATTGTCAGGTCAACCACGTCAGGTCCGATGCCTTCGCCGGTACCGATCAGAACGAGTGGTGTTCCGCTGGGTGCGGACAGGCGTGCCAGCGCGTCGATCTCGCTGAGCTGGCCGTCTGCCCCGTCGGGAAAGGTCACGATGGCATGGTCGAGCGTGAGCGGTCCGAGTACTCGGTTGGCAACAAACAGGAAGTGGGACACGACTTCGCGGATCCACCCGCCCTGATCCCGGAGCTTCAACCATTGCGCCTTGGCGTGCCATGCACGAGGCCATTCGGCAAAGTGCAGCCTCAGGTCCCCGCGGATGATGTCGCCAATGGCGCCCTGTTTGGTGCGCTCCGCCAGCTCGACGGCTGAGGGTGCTGCGCTGAACACGAAGTTGACGCCAGCCGGAACACCACTTGCGGCGACCAGTTCGACGAGGGCGCGGCTTTGGGTGACGTCGATGCCAAGCGGCTTCTCGCAGAACACTCCAACGCCGGCAGCGACGCAGGCCTCGACGTATTCGCGATGGAACAACGGTGGAACAGCAATGTAGACAGCATCGGCGAGAGCAATCACCGATGCTGCGTCATCGACAATAGCGACGCTGTCGCGGTGTGCTGCGCAGGCGTCGCGGTCTGGGTCCCAGGCGGCGACGAGGTCGAAGTCGTCGTGCAGGTTGAACTGGTCGACGAAGCGAGCGCCGACGGTGCCCAGACCAATAATGCCGATGCGATGTACCACACCATCAGTCTTGCTGATGGGCCTCGAACGGGGAGGGATCGAGCCGTGAGGCGACGAACTGGGTCGGCCTTGAGAGTGCGACAGTGTAAAAGTCATTGAAATCCCCTCAGGACATGCGGTTCGCTGCTCCGAGCCGTTGCCCAACTTCGTAGCCTGAGGCAATGCGCATCCACCCGTCGCTTTGTAGTGCAGCTGTCTTTGTTCACCTTTCGATCGTCGAGGGAGGCCAGAATGCGTGACCTGACGTTGGTTGCACAGTTGACCGACACACATGTCACCGATCCGGCATCGACCGAGGTGCTGTACGCCGATCACAATGGTCGGCTGGCCGCTGCAGTCGCATCGATCAATGCAGAGTCACCCCGAGTTGACGCCGTGATTGCCACCGGTGATCTTGCCCAGTGGGGTGCGCCTCGCGAGTACGAGGAGCTGGCCGAGTTACTCGCACCGCTCTCGGCGCCGGTACTTCCGCTGTCGGGGAATCACGATGAGGGGAAGAGGCTGCGAAGTTGCTTTCCCGAGCACCCGTGGGCTGATGCCGAACACAGCAGCTGGGTGACCAATGTTGGCAAGGTACGGATCGTTGGGCTCGACTCCACGCGGGAGGGTGAATCAGGTGCCGAAGTCGACGCCGAGCGGCTCGAGTGGCTCGATGCAGCGCTCAGCGCCGATCACCCTGGGCCGACACTTTTGGCCATGCACCACCCACCATTCAAGTCTGGCATCGACTGGATGGACGAAGGTGGCTTTGTTGGTCTTGATTCATTCATCGAGGTCATCTCGGCACACCGAATCGATCGCATTTTGTGCGGCCACTTACATCGTCCGATGACAGCTGTCGTCGGTGGGCACCTCGCCGAAGTCGGTCCGTCGACCGCCGTTCACATCGCCCTCGACTTGGCCACTGACGCGCCCCGACGCGTGATTTTGGACCCGATCGGTTACCGGCTACTGGCGATCTCGCCTGATGATACCGAGCACGTCGAGGGCGCTCGGTGGAACATCGTGGGGCATACCCGTTACGTCGACACCGGCCGAGCAGCGTTCGAACCGAATTGGTCCGACTGAGCCAATTTGAGCGGTGCGGCAAAGTCTCTGATCAGACAGACACGGTGTCGCGCTGTGAACGAAGCCCGCGTGTCGCTGCGACATCGTCGTCACGCAATCGAAGGCTGATCACAACGGCCGGCACGATGAGGAGGCCGCACGTGAGGAACCCCGTTTGGTATGCAACGAGCCGATCGGCAGCCGCAGCGTTGTCGCCACCGACCGATGACAGTCGTGCCGCGATCACGGTGACTGCAATGGCCACGCCACCCGTATAGGCGATCTGGCGCACCGTGTTGAACACCGACGTTGCTCGCCCGGTGTCGGCGAGCGATGTCGTTGCGTAGACCGCTGTTTGGATCGATACGAACACCAAGCCGACCGATGCGCCGCGTCCGAACGAGAGCGCACCGAGCACCTGCACCGGTGTGTCGAGGGTGGCGAGCGCGAATGATGCGGTGAAGAAGGCGGTCAAGGCCGAACCAACAATCATCAAACGGCGTGGGCCAATCACTCGGTAGAGGCGCCGACCCAGCAGGTTCGAAAGCAGGAAGATGCCGGCGGCCTGCGGGGCCTGCACGAGGCCGCTTGTCGTGGCCGAGAACCCGCGCAGCGTCTGCATGTACAACGGGAGGACGATGATCCATCCGAAGAACCCCGCGTACACGAACGGTGACAAGATGTTGATGGTTTGGAAGTGTCGATCTTGCAGTAACCGGAGCTTCAGCATCGGCTGTTCGTGACGGAGTTCGACGACGACAAGTGACACCGCGGCGATGATGCCAACAGCGCCAAGCACGAGGACTTTAGGGGACGCCCAGCCTTGCTCGGGGCCAATCGTGAGGGTGTAGATCAGCACGCTGACGGCGATGGCCGAAAGTAAGAACCCGGCGGTGTCGAACCGTCCGGCAGCGCCCTCGGTCGAGTCGTCGCTGTCTCGACCTCGGAGCCACAACACGCCGAGTGAGATGGCCGCTACGCCCATTGGACCGTTGATGAAGAAGATCCATCGCCATGACGCGTTGTCGACGAGGATGCCGCCGAGCACCGGTCCAATCGCCGGGGCAATGACGACGACGCTCAGTACGCCGATGGCTGCTTTAGCTCGCTCGGCCATCGGGTATGCACGGAACAGCATGGCGCTCCCGACGGGGGTGATGAGACCGCCACCGATGCCCTGCAGGACGCGTAGTGCAACCAGTTGGTCGAGCGTTTGCGCGGCACCACATGCCAAGGAGATGGCGACGAAGCCCATCAGCGCAGTGATGAAGACCCGCTTCGATCCGAAGCGATCAGCCAGCCAGCCTGCAACCGGGATCATCGCAGCGAGGCTCAATAGGTAACCAACAGCCACCCACTCGATGTCGGTAGATGGAACATTGAACTCCTCGGCCAGTGTCGGTAGCGCGACGTTGACCATCGTGCCGTCCATCACCGTCATGAACACGGCGAGGACGTAGACGACCATCACCCGTGTCCGATACAGCATTGAACCGACGCTAGGAGTTGCGGGCCGATACAAACGCCTCAGAGGACTCCAATGAAGTCAGAGTTCGAAGCCTGGCCGATCCCCGAACTTGCCGCCGAGAAGGGCCTGACGGTGCTGAGACGATGAGATGGTTCAGATCCAGGGCCGTGTGTCGGTCTCGACGGCATGGAGGATGGTGTCGCGGACGGCGTGTGCTTCGTCGATCGGGATCATCCCGATCGCGACCGCTCCGGCTGCGGTTGTCAATCTCACAGTGGCCACCCCGCGTCGCCGCTCGAATATCGACTGCGTGACGTGGACGCTGTTCGTTTTGTGGAGCAGTGCCTGTTCGGTGGCCGACGAGATCACGCGGCGCGAGCTGGCGAGTTCGTCCTGGAGCCCCCAACGGAAGTTGGCAACACCGACTCGTTTGGTCACCCACACGTATGGAACTGCGCAGAATGCCAACAGCGACCACCAGCCGACGAGCATGAACAGTGCGCCGGTCAACACGAGGCAGATGAGCGTGGTGCTTCGAGCCGCGAGGAAGACCTCGGCGGGATGAATTCGTCGGTCGAGCTGCTGCTCATCGATCGGCGTCACCGCGGCCAGTGTCGCAACTGAGGCGAATTGGACGTCGTCGCATCCGCCGAGCGAGAGGCCGCCCTGGCCGACCGTCGCGAGCTGGACACTGCGGAGTCCTGCCCGTCGTTGCAACGGATTCTGGGCGCTGGCGACCATCTGGATGCGATCGACACTGCTTGCTGTACTTGTTCGAGAGAGCAGGCCCGACGTGCGGCGCAGGCCGGTTGGGCTCGAGCGCAGCGTGAGCTGCCAGTCTCGGAGGAACACCCTGATGATGTTCAGGGCCACGCTCAAAACGACGAAGACGACAACCCCGATCGGTATCCACCACCACCGGACGGTCACGTTGTCGGGTCCGGCATCGGGCACACGGTCGAAGAAGTCGCCTCCGAGCGCAAAGATCGGGCCGAGGACGACGAGGCCCGTCAGCGGCGACATCGTCAGTGCCATGAGGAGGAGTCGGCGTCCGTCGTGGGTGAAACCCACCTGGTCCTCGGCAATCACCGGTGGCGGCAGCGTTCCGTCAGTCGGTCGCAGAGCAGGAACCGCCGTGACCGCTTGACGTTGCAGTTCTTCGGCCACTGGTCGGGCGATCGCATCGAGTGCAAACTCAACGTCTTTTGTGCCTGCAGTGTTGACGGTGACCTTGACAAGCCCGGTCAACCGATGGAGTAGCTGTTGCTCGATTGCGATGCTTTGAATTCGTTCGATTGGAACGTTCAGCCGGACGATTCGAATGACACCTTTGGTCACAACCAGTTCGCCG
>CALAHA010000024.1 GCA_937891565.1 uncultured Ilumatobacter sp.
GGTTGATCGAGCAACATCGTCGTCGGCATCGCGGCGACTTCGGTCTACACTGTGGCCCGTCGCAATTGCGCTCGTAGCTCAATGGATAGAGCACTTGATTACGGATCAAGCGGTTGGGAGTTCGACTCTCTCCGGGCGCACTTCCCACGGCCCCCGTTCTTCGGGGGCCGTGGTCGTTTTCGGCTGGTCGTTTTCGGCTGGTCGTTTTCGACTCAAGAGCGATGTCTGGTCAACGAAGCAGACAGTTCAATAAACATTCTCAAGTTGTGTGCTGCGGTTGCCGATTCACTGCCATGGGATTCGTTCGTGTTGGCGCCCTGGTTGGCAGCATGATGCTGCTGGTGGCGACGCTGGCCGCGCTGGTCGACCATCGGTCCGATATAGACAGCGGACAGAACGCTCGCGTGCAGGCCGCCACCGCTGCAGCCACGAACTCGGTCCAGGACGCCGTCCTGCGGGCCCGCGCCGTCTTGGAGGTGTCGACTGCCGATACCTCCCCGGAAGAACTGCTCGCCACCTTCGACGTCACTGTCGAGGCCTGTGTCGGGACGCGGTGCTCGGGTCGCGACCTCGCAGCGCTCAGTACCTTTGGTTCCGCCGCTTCGAAATCACTCCCAACGGTCGCGGTCGTCGATTCCGCCAGCAACTCGGTCCTCATCGTCGCCCCAAGACCAGCGTTCACGTCCTCGATTCAGCTGCCGCTCGATGCTGTCATCGATGCATTCACACTGCAGTGGATTGGCGAACTGGACGTCGAAGTCAACGTCAAGCCGTCGAACTCCGAAACGTCACCGGAGGTTGCCAGCATCGCCAACGCACTGGGCCAAAGCGGGGTCGTCGAGCAGATCTCCGAGCCACTCGACGGCGGTTCTTTGCTGGTTCGAGCGAGCGCTGAGCGCAACGTTGGTTGGGGCACCGATACGTCTGGTCCGTATGTGATCGTGCTCGGACTCGGCACGATCCTCGTGGCACTTGCTGGGTGGACGTTCCTCGCCGAACGTCGGAATCTCGAACGACGCGCGACCACCGACGAACTGACTGGTCTCGCGAACCGCCGCGAGTTCGAGCGACAGAGCGAAGTGGCCATCGAGATGGCTGGCCGCTTCGGAACCGGCCTCTGCATCATGCTGATCGATCTCAATGACTTCAAGCAGATCAATGACACCCGTGGTCACCAATTCGGTGACAGCGTCTTGGCGGCGTGCGCCGAACGACTGGTCGGGGCCCTGCGCGAGACCGACCTCGTGGCTCGCTGGGGCGGCGACGAGTTCGTCGTCATCCTCCCTGGGCTCGTCGAGGCCAACGCGGTGCGCAACAGCGCCGAGCGAATTGCTGCGGCGATGAATTCAGCGCCAATGGCCGGTGACGTGTCGGTCAGCGGCAGTATCGGCGCAGCACTCTTCCCACGCCACGGTTCGGACTTCCAAGCACTCATGCAAGCAGCCGACGTCGCGATGTACGAAGCCAAGGCCACCGGGGTCGTCCACCGACTGGCCTCAACGAGCGACGCTGAATCGGGCATACCGGCGGATCGCCGCAAGCCAGTTCTGCCCTGACAACGAACTTCTCGGAGTCGAGCGCCGAGTCGCTGTGGCAGCTCTTCTACACTTCCAACGTGGCCGCTCCCGCTGACGTGATGACTTCGAAGCTGAATGGATTCGGCACGACAATCTTCGCCGAGATGTCGGCACTCGCTGCCGAGACCGGAGCGATCAACCTCGGACAAGGGTTCCCTGACACCGACGGGCCGCGCGCCGTTCTCGACGCTGCGATCGACGCGATTAACTCCGGTGGCAACCAATACCCGCCGCTGCCTGGCCTGCCCGATTTACGCGAGGCAATTGCGGAACACCAGCAGCGCTTCTACGGAATCGAACTCGACCCGGCTTCTGAGATCGTCGTCACTGCCGGTGCCAGCGAGGCAATTGCCAGTGCGCTCCTCGGGATGCTCGATGCCGGAGACGAGGTCGTCGTATTCGAGCCAATGTACGACAGCTACCGAGCGAACATCGCTATGGCTGGCGCCATTGCGGTTCCCGTTCTGCTCGCACCCGACGCCGACGGCAAGTACGTGTTCGACCCCGATGAGTTGCGCCACGCGATCGGCGCAAAGACCAAGCTGATCATGCTCAACACGCCGCACAACCCGAGCGGCAAAGTGTTCACTCGCGCTGAGCTCCAGCTGATAGCGGGCCTTGCGATCGAGCACGACCTTGTGGTTGTCACCGACGAGGTCTACGAGCACCTTGCGTTCGACGGGCGTGAACACATCGCGATGTGCACGTTGCCCGACATGTTCGAGCGAACCCTCACCATCTCGTCAGGCGGCAAGACGTTCCACACCACCGGTTGGAAGATCGGGTGGATGACCGGCCCGGCCAACCTGGTCACGGCGGCCCGAACTGCCAAGCAATTCCTCACGTTCGTCAGCGGCGGGCCGTTCCAGCCAGCCATGGCGGTCGGCCTACGTCTGGCGGACTCCTACTTCGAAGGTCTGCGGGCCGGGCTGCAGGCGACTCGGGATCGGCTCTGCGATGTGCTGACTGACGTCGGCTTCACCGTGTTCAAGCCGGAGGCCAGCTACTTTGCCACGGTCGATATCCGCTCGATCGACCCGAGTGGTGACGGTTATGAGTTCTGTCGACAGCTCCCCGCCAAAGCGGGCGTTGTTGCCATACCGAACGAGGTGTTTTACGCTCGGCCAGACAACGGCCGCCACATGGTTCGGTTTGCCTACTGCAAACAGATGCACATCATCAATGCAGCGGCCGATGCTCTTGCGAAGGGATTTGCCTCATGACCACACTCCGTGTCGCTGCCATCCAACACGACATTGTTTGGTTCGACCGCGACGCCAACTTCGCGATGCTCGCGCCAAGGATTGCTGCGGCGGCGGCCGGGGGAGCGCGTCTCGTTTTGCTCACCGAGACATTTTCGACTGGCTTTTTCTTCAGTGATCCGGCAATCGCTGAACCAGAGGGTGGCCCGTCGAGCCAGTTCCTTGTCGCTCAGGCAGCCGCGCATGGTGTGTGGGTCGGAGGGTCGTGCGCCGAGATTGCCCCAGACGCACCGGCTGAGGATCAACGCGTCAGCAACGTGTTTGTGCTGGCGGGCCCTGACGGCACCGTGCACCGCTATCGCAAGATCCATCCGTTCTCACATGGCGGCGAAGATGCCTACGTCCGGCCCGGAACCGACTTTGTGACCGTCGAGATTGAAGGCGTCCGAGTCAGCCTGTTTGTTTGTTACGACCTGCGATTTGCCAACGAGTTCTGGGCGCTGGCCAAGGACACCGACGCGTATCTCCTCGTGGCCAACTGGCCGGCGAAGCGGCGCCACCACTGGCAGACGCTTGCCCGGGCCCGCGCCATCGAAAACCAGGCGTACTTCGTGGCGGTCAACCGGGTCGGCCGTGACGGCGCTGTCGATGCCAACGGCCAGCGCACCGGGCAACTCGACCACTGCGGCGACAGCATGGTCATCGATCCGCTCGGCGAAGTACTCGTCCACGCTGCCGGGACCGAAACCACGATCTTTGCCGACATCGACACCGACCACGTCGCGTCGACCCGCGCCCACTTCAAGTTCCTCCAAGACCGCAGATAGTTGCGTATGGGGTCAGGCCCCTTTCGCAACAGTTGCGGATGGGGTCAGGCCCCTTTCGCAACTATCTCGGTATCTCGCTATCTCGCAGATTTTCGCATCAAGCTGACCTCGATGCCGTGAGACGTCTGCTGGCCGACTTCGACAAAGCCGTGCTTATTGTGGAACGCGAGTGACGGTTCGTTTGGCGGGTCGATGTTTACTTCGAGCGTGAGTCCGGTTGCTGCAGCCGCGGTGAGGCGACGCTCGACCTCGGCGTAGAGCTGACTCCCGAGACCCTTGCCCTGTGTTGCTGCGTCGAAGGCCACGCGATCGAGATACCAGTCGGTGGGGTAGCGCTCCATAAACCACGCGTAGTTGATGGAGTCATAGGCCGAGCCGGGCGCGAGCACGAGGCAGAACCCGGCGATCGCGCCATCGGCTTCGACCACCAGCCGTGCAGCACTCTCGCTCACGATGAATCGCAGTTGTTCGAGGTCGATGTCTCCCACCTCGGGCACATTGGCCTCGTTGATCGCCATTACTTGCGGCAAATCTGCCTCGATCATGTCCCGAATCGTCACGCCCCAGACCGTACCGAACGCTGCTGACGAACAGAGGGGGGGAGGGGGCGCGCGGTTGGGGTGATGACAGGGCCTCGTATCCTGAGGCCATGCTTTTCCGGAGGACCTCGACCATGATCGCCCCCGACGAGGCCCTGCCCGGCCGCGCCGAAGCTATGCAGGTGCCCGACGCGCACTTCGTCAACGGCAACCCGCTCACGGGCCCCTGGCCTGACGGTATGGAGATTGCCGTGGTCGGAATGGGCTGCTTCTGGGGCGCCGAGCGGCTCTTCTGGCAGCTCGAGGGGGTCTACTCCACCTTTGTTGGTTACGCCGGTGGCTTCACGCCGAACTGCACCTACGAAGAGAACTGCACCGGCCGGACGGGCCATGCTGAGGCCGTCGGCATCGTGTTCGACCCTTCAATGATCAGCTTCGAGCGGATCATGCAGGTTTTCTGGGAAGAGCATGACCCCACCCAGGAGATGCGCCAAGGGAACGACGTTGGCAGCCAGTACCGCACAGGCGTCTGGGCCACGCAGCCGAGCCAACTCCCGGTCATCGAAGCAACCAAGGCGCGTGTTCAAGGAGGCCTCGACGCGATGCGCAAGGGTCAGATCACCACCGAAGTCGGATCCATCGACTTCCACACTGACTTTTACTACGCCGAGCCGTACCACCAGCAGTACCTCGCCAAGAATCCGAATGGCTATTGCGGCATCAAGGGCACGGGCGTCAGCTGCCCAATCGGGGCAAAGTCGTAAGGCGGTCGCGCTCAACCAATACGAGGGAGACCACCATGGGTTTGTTCGACAAGATAAAGAGTCAGCCTGGCAAGTGAGCCGCTGCGGCTGATCAGTCTGAACGACTGTCCCAGCCGCTCGCTGCGATCTCGGCGCCATCGGCGTCGAGTCCGCGGCCTGCCCACCGGATTGATCCGGGCGTTGCCGACAATCGAGCAATCACACTCTGCATGGGGGTGCCACCCAAGCCGTCTGGAACGGTTTCGATGGTGCCCCGTTGCGCGTAGTGGGGGTCGCGGGCGATCTCGGCCATGTCGAGAACTGGGCCGATCGCCGCGTCGGCTGCAGTGAACGCATCGACCACTTCGGCTTGTGTCCGATCTGCACACCAGGCGGTCATGATCGCTTCGAGGTCTGTACGGTGCTCGGTGCGCCCGGCGAAGGTTGTGAACCGCACGTCGTCTCCGACACCGAGTAGCTCCATCACCCGGGCCGCCACCGAATCGCTGCTCGTCGATGCCGCAACCCACTTGCCGTCGTTGCACTGGTAGGTCCCTCGGGGCACCGTGTAGGGCAGGCCGGCACCGAGTCGAGGCTGCTGTTCGCCAGTCACCGCAAAGAGCGAGGCGAGTGGCCCCATCATGTGGAACATCGTCTCCAACAGGTTCGCATCGACAACCTGGCCGACGCCCGAGTGCAATGCGACCATCGTGGCGAATGCGGCCGAGAGGCCGGTCACTTCGTCGGTCAGAGCGACTGGTGGCAGGAGCGGCTGGCCTTCGGGCTCACCGGAGAGGGCAACGAGCCCGGACATGGCCTCCGCGATCGTTGCGAAGCCCGCACGGGACGCGTATGGCCCGTCTTGGCCGAACCCCGACACTCGCGTGATGACCAGCTTCGGGTTGCGAGCCAACAAGACATCTGGCCCGAGGCCGAGCCGCTCAAGCGTTCCCGGACGAGAGTTCTCGACGAGCACGTCGGCCTCGTCGAGGAGCCGCAGCAAGGTGGCACGATCGGCATCGTCTTTCACGTCGAGCACGACGGTCCGCTTGTTGCGGTTGACCAGCTTCCACCACAGGCCCTCGCCATCGCGCGGGTCGCGCCACGCCATGTTGCGCAGGCTGTCGCCGCCCGGCCGCTCGACCTTGATCACGTCGGCGCCGAAGTCGGCGAGGTACCGCGCACAGTTCGGCCCGGCGAGCACCGTCGACATGTCGATGACGCGCAGATCGACCAGCGGGCCAGTCCGCTCGCCGGGTGGTCGACTCATGGTGCCCAGCTCGCGATTGCCGAGCACGCTTCGTCGAGGTCGGAGCCTTCGCCGGCATAGGAGAAGCGGATGTACTCGTGGCCTCGGGCCAGGTCGAAGTCGATACCGGGGGTGCAGGCCACGCCCAGTTCGTCGAGCCATCGCTGGCACAGGTCCATTGACGACAGTCCAATGTCGGTCGTGAACTGAGGGACGTGGGCATAGATATAGAACGCGCCGTCGGCCGGCGCGATGTCGGTGATGCCGGCAGCACTCAGGCCAGACAGCATCACTCGTCGGTTGACCCGGTAGCGAGCGACATGGCCTTCCAACTCATTGGTTGCATCGAGGGCGGCCAGCGCGGCGACCTGCGAAACGTGCGGAGCGCAGATGTGCATGTTCTGTTGCAGGCGTTCGACCACGTCGACGAGATGGTCAGGGACCACCATCCAACCAACCCGCCAGCCAGTCATTGAGAAGTACTTTGAGAAGCTGTTGATGACAATGGCGTCGGGCGCGTGTTCGAGCATCGGCGCAGCATTCCGTCGTCGACGATGCCGTGGTAGATCTCGTCGGCAACGATCGCGATGCCGTGGTCGCTGCAGTAACCGGCAACCTCGGCGAGTGCGTTGCCAGACAGGATCGTTCCCGTCGGATTCGACGGAGAGGCAAGTACGAGTCCGTCGAGATGACCGGCGTTGCTCAGATGTTGGGCAGTCGGGGCCCACCGGCTCTCTGGTCCAACGGGGATCGGCACGGCCTCGATGCCGAGTGCGATGAGTGTGTTCCGGTAGCAGGGATAGCCCGGCTCGATGACCCCGACCCGCTGGCCGGGCTCGAACAACGTGAGGAAGGCCAGTGAGAAACCGGCAGATGCCCCAGCGACGACCACGATTCGTGATGGGTCGAGCGGTCGCGCCCCCGGTGGGCCAAGCGCTGTATGCCGATCAGCAAGACGTTCCCGAAGCTCTGGCACACCAGTTGCGTTCGTGTATCCGAGTGGGGTGTCGAGGGCGCTGATCACCGCTCGGCGGGCCGTGTCGGGGAGACCTGTCGCTGGTTGCCCAACCTCGAGGTGCATGACGCGATGGCCGGCAGCCTCGCGGGCGCCGGCTGCTCGGTTCATTGCCATGGCATGAAATGGCGGGACCTGCGCTGCCCGCACCGCTGCTTGGATCACATGTGAAGTGTGGCAGCTGTGCCTGGCTTGAGAGAAACGAGAACGGGGCTCGCGGTTGATCAACCTGTGACTGGGCGGCGCGCTCAGTTCGGGATGACGAGATCACCTGCTTGCAGTTGGTGCGCATAGCGCCCGCCAGCTGCCAGCAGTTCGGCGTGTGTGCCGATTTCGGCGACTCGACCGTTTTCGATGAACGCGATCCGGTCGGCGCTGCGAATTGTCGACAGGCGATGCGCGATAACGAGAGCGGTTCGGCCCTCCATCGCATGTTCGAGAGCGGCTTGGATGTGCGCTTCGTTGTCGTTGTCGAGATGGCTTGTTGCCTCGTCGAGAATGATGATCGCAGGATCCTTCAGCAGCAGACGGGCGATCGCCAGCCGTTGCTTCTCGCCACCGCTCAGCCGATAGCCACGCTCGCCGACGATGGTGTCGTAGCCGTC
>CALAHA010000025.1 GCA_937891565.1 uncultured Ilumatobacter sp.
GTCACGCTCCGAGCAGACCAAAGTGTGACAGCTGCTCCAACTACTCCAACTACTCCAGCTACTCCAGCTACTCCAACTGCTCCGGTCGTCAGGAGCCGAGGAACAGCTTGTAGGCGGGGTTGGCGGACTCGTTCCAAAAGCGATAGCCGATATCATCCAGGAACTCCCGGAACGCATCGGCGTCGCTTGTCGGGACCTGCATTCCCACCAGCACCCGTGCCAGGTCGGCACCGTGGTTGCGATAGTGGAACAGCGAAATGTTCCACGACGGGTTCATCGAGCTGAGGAAGCGTAAGAGCGCCCCCGGCCGCTCAGGGAACTCAAACCGGTAAAGCACCTCGTCTGATGCATGAGCTGACTTGCCGCCCACCAGGTGACGAACGTGGGCCTTCGCGAGTTCGTCGGCGGTCAGGTCGATGGCGTCAAAGCCAGCCTCGTTGAATGCATCGGCCAACTCAATCGTCTCGGAGCGCGACGACGCAGCAATGCCAACAAAGACGTGTGCTTCGGCAGAGTCGCTGATCCGGTAGTTGAACTCGGTCACGTCACGCTCGCCGATGACTTCGCAGAACCGGAGGAAGCTCCCAGGCTGTTCGGGGATCGTGACCGCGAAAATTGCCTCGCGCTGTTCGCCGTAGTCGGCGCGCTCTGCCACAAACCGCAAACGGGTGAAGTTCATATTGGCGCCGCACGCAATGGCGACAAAGGTCTGATCGACTGCACCGGTCTGCTGGACATACTTCTTCATGCCAGCAATCGCGAGCGCTCCTGCGGGCTCGAGAAGCGACCGGGTATCGGTGAACACGTCTTTGATCGCAGCGCATGTTTCGTCGGTGTCGACGATGATCACGTCGTCGACGTATTCCTGGGCCAGCCGGAACGTCTCCGTGCCCGGCCGCTTCACGGCGGTGCCATCAGAAAATAGCCCGACTTCATCGAGGGTCACGAGATGACCAGCCCGCAGCGAGTCAGCCATGGCAGTCGACTCGTCGTGCTGCACCCCAATGATTTTGATGCCCGGGCGAACCTGTTTTACGTATGCAGCGACCCCGGCAATTAGGCCACCGCCACCAATCGCCACGAAGATCGCGTCGATCGGGCCACCGTGTTGACGAAGGATCTCCATGCCGATCGTCCCTTGACCAGCGATCACGTCGGGGTCATCAAACGGATGCACCAGCGTGAGGCCACGTTCTGCTTGGAGCTCAAGTGCGTACCGGTAGGCCTCGTCGAAGCTCTCGCCATGCAACACGACCTCTGCTCCGCGCTGGCGCACTGCGTCAACCTTGAGTGACGGTGCCGTTGAGGGCATCACAATCACGGCGTCGCAGCCAAGGCGGTTGGCTGCGAGGGCCACACCCTGGGCGTGGTTGCCCGACGAGCAGGCAATGACGCCACGAGCGCGGTCCTCGGGGTCGAGGTGCGCCATCTTGTTGTATGCGCCGCGGATCTTGAACGAGAAGACCTCCTGAAGGTCTTCTCGTTTGAAGAAAACCGTGTTGTTCAGCCGGCGCGACAGCCCAGGCGCAGGTTCCAGCGGCGTCTCAATCGCGACGTCGTAGACCTTCGCATTGAGAATTCGAAGGAGATAGTCGACGTCGCTCACGTCACCTAGTCTGGCCGGTGTCCAGCGAATGCCCGGCGATCCAATCGTCAGCGTGAATTTTGTTGGTCTGCGGAGCGCTCAAGCTTTCTTCGAAGCAACGCCTGCTTTCTGGTCAAGTCGGACATCGTCAAACATTTCACGCAAGCCGACAGAGAATCAGGTAAACCGTTTGCATGAAACCCGCAGCCGACGATCCGTCGACCACCGCGCCCGCAGCTGCACCGAACCGGCCGATCGTGATTGCCGCCAACAGGCTGCCCGTGATGCGCGACGACACGACGCAGACCGGCTGGGCCCCAAGCCCCGGCGGCCTGGTTCGGGCGCTCCTGCCCATGCTCCGATCATCGGGCGGCACGTGGGTCGGCTGGACCGGCACGCCCGACGACCCGACTGAGCCCTTCACCGTCGACGGCGTCGACTGCCATCCGATCGACATCAGTGCCGAAGAAGTCGAGCTGTACTACGAAGGCTTCTCAAACGACGGCCTCTGGCCTCTTTATCACGACGCACTTCGCGAGTCGACCTTCGACATTGCTCAGTGGGAGGCCTACCAGCGGGTCAACGAGCGCTTCGCCATCACGCTGGCGAACATCGCTCCCCAAAACGCCATCGTTTGGATCCACGACTACCAGCTCCAGCTGATCCCGGCGATGCTGCGCAAGCAGCGTCCCGACATCACCATTGGCTTCTTCCTGCACATCCCGTTCCCTCCCTACGAGCTGTTCTCGCGATTGCCCTGGCGCAACGAAATAATCGATGGCCTCCTCGGCTGCGATCTGATCGGTTTCCAGCGACCGAAGGGCGCGGCCAACTTTGCTGCATGCGCGAGCCAGTTGCGCCAATCTGACATCGGCGAGAACGTCATCCACAATGCCGGGCACCGAACCCAGCTCGGCGTGTTCCCGATCTCGATTGACTTCGCCGAGGTCGAGGCG
>CALAHA010000026.1 GCA_937891565.1 uncultured Ilumatobacter sp.
CGAGCACGACCCAGCGGCAATCGAAATTGCCCTGGGCGTTGTGTCCAAGTGCACCCGGCAGCAGCCGCGTTCGAGTGAGGACCTGGAATCCGTTGCAGATGCCAATGAGTGGCCGGCCTGCATCGACGAAGCCTCGCAATTCCTCGCCAAGGCCGACCATCAGGTCGAGTGCGAGCATGCGGCCGGCACCGAGCGAATCGGCATGACTGAAGCCGCCTGCTACCACGGCAAGCCGGTAGTCGCCGAGCAGCCGCGGCCGTTCGACGAGTTCGCTGGCCAAGACGATTTTGGCGTTGGCTCCGGCCATCTCGAGGGCTTGGCGCACATCTTGGTCTCGGTTGGTGCCGGGCCCCGCGATGATCAGGGCTGGAACCTGGCTCATGATTCGACTCCAGTCGCATAAGCGTCTCGATTGAACGCGTCGGCGAGATCAGACACGAGGATCGGTTCGACGCCGGGCAACGACAACATGCCTGACTCGCTGACCTCGCCGATGCGCAGACATTGGTCGTCCATGACACGCATAAACGCTGCAGCGCTGCGTGGCTCGACCTCGACGATCAGTCGTCCCATGGACTCGCTGAACAAGGAAGTTGCGTGGTCATCGTGGGGCAGTGTGTCGATGCTCGCACCAAGTCGGCCGGCAAGGCACATCTCTGCCAGCGCCACGGCAAGACCGCCCTCGCTCAGGTCGTGGCACGAGATCACGAGACCGGCCTGCATAGCTGCATGGAGGTGGCGATAGTGCGTTGGCGCATCAGGATCGGGTGCTGGCGCCGCACCAGGCTCTGGGGGTTCACCGAGCACCTTGTCGAGGTGCGAACCGGCGAATTCAGAACTCGTGTGGCCGATCAACATGAGCAAGTTCCCGGGCTCGACAAGATCTGGGGTGATGCAGCGGTCGGCGTCTGGCACGTGAGCCACAGCGGTGATCACCAGTGTGGGTGGCACTGCGTGGCGTTCGCCGTCGGTGCCGATGTACTCGTTGTTCAACGAATCTTTGCCCGACACGAACGGGGCGTTGTACATGTAGGCAGCGGCGCAACAACCTTCGACCGCTGCAGCCAATTCGCCCAGTGTGCTTGCGCGCCTCGGATCGCCCCACGAGAAGTTGTCAAGAAGTGCGATCTTGTCGGGGTCGGCACCAACGGCGACCACGTTGCGGATGGCTTCGTCGACGACGGCGTAGGCCATTGCCTCGGGATCGTGTTGTCCAAACCACGGGTTGACACCGATGCCGATAGCGATGCCGTGTTTGGCAAGCGGTTCAGCAAGCACCACGCCGTCGGCTGGGCCGTCGCCTGCTGTGCCAATGAGCGGACGAACTACCGTGGAGCCAAGGATCTCATGGTCATACCGGTGGATAGTTGTGGCCTTCGACGCAATGTTCGGGTGCGACAGCAGCGCCAACAGTGCAGCTGCGGGGTCCTCGACCTCGCGCGTCGTGAGGTCGGAGCGGTCCGGATCGGGGAGCACCGCATTCATCCGGCGTTGTGGGCGTCCGTCGTGCAAGAACGTCGTGTCGAGTTGGCACACCGGCGTACCCGCTGAGCGCACTGTCAGGATGTTGTCTCCGGTGAACTCGCCGATGTCGGCGACGCTGACGCCGACGCGCTTGCAGCGGTTGACGATCGCGCTGACGTTGCGCTTGGGAACGGAGATGACCATCCGCTCCTGCGCTTCTGAGAGCCACACCTCCCACGGCTCGAGACCGGGGTACTTGCGGGGCACCAGATCGAGTTCGACGTCGGCCCCGATGCCCTCGGCCATTTCGCCGACTGCCGACGACAGGCCGCCGGCACCACAGTCGGTAATCGAGGAGTAGAGGTCTTCGGCCCCAATCAGCACGTCGATCAACAACTTCTCGATGATCGGGTCGCCGATTTGGACGCTCGCACCAGCGACTTCGCCGGTGGTGGCGTCCATTGTTGCCGACGAGAATGTTGCGCCACGGATGCCGTCACGGCCGGTTGCCCCGCCCAGGACCAGCACACGGTCGCCCGGGTTGGGGCCTTCGTGCAGCGGACGTGATGGCGACGTGCCGATGCACCCGGCGAACACGAGCGGATTGGTGGTGTAGGCGCGATCGTAGAGAATTGCACCGGCAACGGTCGGGAGGCCGATCTTGTTGCCGTAGTCGGCAACGCCGTCGATCACGCCTTCACGAACACGACGTGGGTGCAGAGACCCTTCAGGAAGGTCAGCCAGGGGTAGATCGGCTGGACCGAAGCACAAGATGTTGGTGATCGCGATTGGCTTGTGAGCGATACCGAGCACGTCACGGATCACGCCACCGACTCCGGTATTCGCCCCGCCGAACGGTTCGACCGCAGATGGATGGTTGTGGGTCTCGGCCTTGAGCGCAATCGTCGTGCCCTTGGCGAACTCGACGATGCCGGCGTTGCCGACGAACGCCGACTTCACGAACTCTGCGTCGATGGTCTCGGTGCAGGTCCGGAGCTGCTGCATCAGCGGCACAAGTTCCTGCTCGCCGCCGTCGGGGCCACCCGTTGCGTCAATGACTGCTCGGAATGTCTTGTGGGCACAGTGCTCGCTCCACGTCTGGCCAAGCGTTTCCAACTCGACGTCGGTGGGGTCACGGTCGAGTGACTCGAAGTGGTCGCGAATAGCCACCATCTCTTCGGGGTCGAGGTAGAGCGCACGGCTGGTGTTGATCGCCGCCAGCCGGCCTTCGTTGGCACCGCGCATCGGGATGACCGTTGCTGCAACACTTTCGCTTTGGCCAGCGCCCGGGTGCGTTGGCTCGATGGCGCCCCATGCCCAACGTTCAATGATCGGATTCGCGACGAGTCGCGAAATGACCTCGTTGGCCAGTTCGTCGGACACCTCGTCGCTGAAGCGGATTCGGCGCCCAGTTGCTGCGGCTTTGATGTCGATGCCGAGTCGCTTGCACGCAAGGCGCACGGCATCAGCGCCGCTGTCGGTCACGCCGGGTTGGAGCGTGATTTCCACGGCATGGCTGGTTGGGAGGTCCCAATTGCCACGCTGCAGCAGTGGGTCAACGAGCACGCTGTGGAGGCGATCGCGGTCAGCGGACTCAAGGTCGCCGTCAATGAACACGATGTCGGCAATGAACACCTCATGGAGGTCGCCGAGTCCGAGGTCAGCAGCGCCGCGCTTGATGGCTGCGGCGCGTGGATCGGCCTCAATTGGACGGAGGGTCAGACGATGCCGGGGGGCCACATCGGCGACTGTAGGGAAGGCCCATCGGGAGCCGGGAATTTTGTACTTTTAGTCCGCGGCGAGAGTGGGCTGACGAGACAGCCGGACTGCCGGTCTCTTTCTCATTTATGTCGCTTGTCTCTCTGATCTATGCGGAGCCGTCTTTACTGCTGCGATGATGGAGCAATGGCGGATCAGAGCAGCACACCTTCAGCCCGACCAGCCACCAGACCGGCCACACGGCTCGTTCTGGTCCGCCACGGCGAGTCGCAAGTGACCGTTGATCGCGTGATTGGTGGTTTTCGAACGTGCAGTGGTCTGTCTGAGCTGGGCCGGGAACAGTCAGAGCGTCTTCGCGACCGTCTCAGTAGTACCGGTGAGCTCGCGGGTGGCGTGCTGATTGCCAGTAACTTTGCCCGGGCGTTGGAGACTGCACGGATCTTTGGCCCTGCAATGGGAACTGCCGAACCAATCGAGATCGCCGGCTTCGGCGAGCACGACCCGGGCCCTGACCTCGACGGTGTGACGTTCGCAGCGTACGTCGAAGAGTTCGGGTCACCGAACTTCGGTGGCGACCCGCATTTTGAGGTCTTCCCAGGTGGTGAGACCGTCGCAGCGTTCCACTTGCGCGTTGGGTCGGCTCTTTCGCAGGTACTCGACGAGCAGGCCGGAAAGCTGATCGTGGTGTCATGCCACGGAGGTGTCGTCGATGCGATTTTCCGGCAACTCCTGCGTACGGCACCGACCGGCATCTTTGACCTCTGGACGACGAACACATCGATCACCGAATTTGTGCTCTCGTCGGATTCCGCAGCTCGGGATCAGCGCTGGAGGCTCGTGCGCTACAACGACGCAGCCCATCTCGCCGGGCTTCTTCCTGCCACGAACGAGTCGAAGAACCACGAGGCAACAACCAGCACAACAACCAGCACAACAACTGGCACTGATGCCGACGATCAGGTCTGACTGACATGCAGCGGTGGGTCGTGATCGGAGCTGGCTCGGCTGGCTGCGTACTCGGTGCGCGCCTGTCGCAAGACCCAGGCAGCCACGTCACGGTGCTTGACGACGGCCCATCTTTGCTGCCCGGCCAGGTGCCTGCGGCGATCGACGGGCCGAACTTCCTCGCTGCACTTGACGAGCCGGGCCGGACGCACGACGCCCTGGTGGCGACTCGGACCAGCAGGGAAGCACCGTCCGCGTACCAGCGTGGCCGCGGTGTCGGAGGGTCAAGCGCAGTGAATGCGATGGTCGCCAAGACGATCGACCCTGCATTGTGTGCAAGGTGGGGTTGGGTCGATGCCGACGTCGCTGCCAGCCGGATACAGATTCCCAGCGAGTTGGCCGCCCCTCATGAACTCGGCCCAGCCGATCGGGCGCTCCTTGCGGCTTGCCCCGCAGCACGGCCGGCCCAGCTCACTCGACGCAACGGTCGCCGGTGCACTGCGGCCGAGGCGTACCTTTGGCCGGTTGCAGACCGGGCCAATCTCGATGTTCGGCCCGACTCCTGTGTTGACCGGGTGCTCTTGGACGGCAACCGAGCGGTCGGCGTGCGCCTCACCGATGGCACGGACATCCCCGCTGATCGTGTTGTCGTTGCCGCCGGCGCGATTCACAGCCCGGCGATTCTGCTGAGGTCCGGCGTCGAAGTGCGGGGCCTCGGTAGCAACCTGCAAGACCACCCGTCTGTTGCCTTCACGCTTCAATATCGAGCCGGTTTCGCCGCCGAGAACAGCGGACTTTGTCTGGGTTCGCTGCTCGAGCAGCAGATCGGCGACGACACCATCCAGTTGCTCCCGATGAACCATCTTGGTTCTAGGGCGCCGGGTTACGGGTTACTCATGGTCGCTCTGATGACGCCCACCGGTGCGAGCGGCACGGTCGCAATCGATACCGCCGGTGATCCGGTGATCAACTTCAACCTCCTGGATGAACAGCGCGACCTCGAGGCTCTGGTGGCCGGTGTCCGGCTGGCACTGGATGTCGTTCGACGTCAAGCGTTCACCGAAATCGTTGCAGAGGTGTATATCGATGCGGTCGGTACGACCGTTGATGCGCTGACCGATGATGCATCGATCGCTGCGTGGATACGTGGAAACGTCGCCGACTACGTTCATGCCACCGGTACGTGCGGAATGGGTCGAGTTGTCGACGAGCGCGGTGCTGTTGCTGGTTACAGCGACCTCTACGTGTGCGACGCGTCGGTGTTCCCGTCGATCCCTGACGTCAACACTCACATGCCAACCACGTTGCTCGCCGAGCTGCTGTGCCTGCGTGGGATGATGGCTCGATGACTGTGTCAGCGAAGCATGGCGACGCGTCCGTCGATGTTGTTGTGATCGGCGACGGTCCTGCTGGAAGTGCCCTCGCTTTGGCCTGCACGGCGGCTGGCATCGACACGTTGTTGATCGGTGACGATGCAGCGTGGGCCAATCCGTACGGCACGTGGATCGACGATCTCCACGCCGTTGACCTACTTGAGGGCCACGATGTGCTCGGCGTCGGGCCATTCGATGTCGTTGCGTGGAGCGACCGGCGACACGACCTTGGTCGGGCGTACGCGATGCTCGACAACGCCGCGCTCCGTGCAGTGCTGCGCGCAGGCGTCACCCACCGGCGCGGTCGGGCTGCTTTCGTTCGCACAGCAAGCGGTCGGCACACAGTCAAACTCGAATCGGGTGATCAGCTCAGTTGCCGACTCGTCGTCGATGCAGCCGGATGGCCCGCCGCATTCGCTGACCGAGTGAACGGCTCGTCGTTGCCGGCGTGGCAAACAGCGTTCGGCGTCGTACTGACCGGGCCGCCGGCCGGTGATCTCGGTCAGCCGACAGTGATGGATTTCCGGTCGCCGGGCGAGCAGCATGCGGCCGCCGACTACAGCACATTCGTGTACAGCCTGCCTGTTGCTGACGGGTGGCTGGTCGAAGAGACCGTGCTGGCTGCTCGCCCGGCGGTCGATCCGCAGGAGCTTGTGTTGCGGCTCGCCGCGCGGCTCGGCACCGACCCCGACGCGCTGCTCAGCGCTGCGGTGCGTACTGAGTCGGTGCGTATTCCGATGGGTGGCGCTCGGCCCCGGAGGGATCAGCCGATCGTCGCATTTGGTGCCGCAGCAGGCTACGTGAACCCGACCTCGGGCTACTCGGTTGTCCATTCGATGTCGATGGCCACGCCCGTTGCAGCGGCAATCGAAGCAGCTCTGGGAACGTCACCGGACGACGAGGTGGTCGATTCGCTCTCTGTCTGGAATGCGGTGTGGCCGGTCGCGCATCGACGCACGCGGACACTCCACGACTACGGCCTCGACATGCTCACTCGAATCGATGCTGATCAGACGCGACAGTTCTTCGGTGAGTTTTTCGACCTGCCCTCCGACGTGTGGCCGAAGTACATGCGATCTGCAACGCCGCCCGCCGAACTGAGTGCCGTGATGGCACGGTTGTTCAAGCAGGCGCCATGGTCGACTCGGCGTCGCCTGATGGTGGGAAATCCGATGGCATTTGCTCGGCTGCTGCGGCCGTCGTAAGCGACCGGCGCACTGCCAGTACCCAGCCGACGGCGACACAGAACGCAAAGATGAACCACTGGAACGCGTACGACAGATGATTGCCTTCGCTCAGCTCTGGTGGGTCGAGAAGTTGCGGATCGCCAGGCCCGACTGCAGGAGAACTTTCCAGCAGTTCGACGTACATTGGGATGTAGTCAAGGCCAGGAGACCCGGCAGCAATCTGGTCGATGTCGACCCGCCGCAGCTCGGTGATCACGTTTTGTTCGGCATCGCTCAAGCCGCCCCGCTCGCGTGACTCTGACAGCCTGAGGCGTCCTTCGATCTGAACTTCTCCAGGGAACGGTGCCGGTGGCGACGCCTGAACGGCGATAGCGCCACGATTGACCAGGAGCACGGTGCCGTCTTGTGTCTCGAGTCGGGTGAGTACGTTGTCGACGGCTCCGCCACCTTGGGAGCGATTGAAAAGGACGATCTGTTCGCTGGAGTACGTGCCGGTGGTTTGCACCCTTCGATTGACGTAGGCCTCGGGGTCAACCCGCAGCTCGTCGAGCACGCTGGCGAGCGAGACCGGTGTCTGTTCGATTTGGACAACGAAAGCAGCGTTGTCGATGCGTCGTTCGTCGAGTCGATGGAGCTGCCAGATGCCCAGGTTGCCCATCGTGACGACGGCCGCCAGCACCAAGGCGTGGAAAGCAATCCACTTGGGGCGGAAGAGGAAGCGGAACCGGGAGAGCAGCGAGGGGCCGTCTGACGTGGGAGCCATCACTATGTGACGGTATCGGTGCTTTGTTACTGTCCGCTCGGTGGGCCCCGATGACATTACTGCTGCTCGACTCTCAGAAATTATGGGTGGTGAGGTCGGCGCGATCGAATCGACCCGAATCGGTGATGGCCTGGTCGGACTAAACCTTCGAGTGCGGCTCCTCGATGCAGCACCAGAACTTCCCGACTCGGTCGTGATCAAGTTGCCGTCCACCGACCAAACCAGTCGGGCAACGGGCATTGCGCTGCGGAACTACGAGCGAGAAGTCAAGTTTTACCTCCAGGTTGCGCACACGGTCGACATCCGTGTGCCCAAATGTCACTTCGGCGAATGGGATGAGTCCACCGGCGATTTCACCCTTGTCCTTGAAGACATGGCGCCGGCCGAGCAAGGGGACCAGGTCACCGGGTGCTCCGTCGAGCGGGCTGAGGCTGCTGTCGACGAGCTTGCGCTGCTGCATGCTCCGCGCTGGGACGATCCAACGCTTCACGACATCGACTGGCTTGGGCGACGAACGTCGACCGAGGCTGTTACTGGCGTGGCGGCGTTGTGGTCAATGTTTCACGAACCGTTTTTGGAGACTTACGCCAAGTACCTCAGTACCGAGCAGGTCGATCTCAGCCACGCGTTCGGGCTGCGAATTCTCGACTGGATGGGCGATCGCGAAGGCCCACTCGCCATTACCCATGGTGACTACCGGCTTGACAACCTGCTGTTTGGGACCCCCGCAGGTGGCCCGGCCGTCACCGCAGTCGACTGGCAAACGCCCGGCCACGGGCCGCCGGTTGCTGATCTTGCGTATTTTTTGGGTGCCGGCCTGCTGTCGGATGAACGGTCTATTGCGGAACGATCCTTGCTCGATCGGTACGCAGATGCGCTTGCCGAGCGCAGCGTCGACGTCGATTCGTCATGGCTGTGGACGCAATACTGCCGCGAGTCATTCGGAGGTGTGGTGATGGCGGTCGTTGCGTCTCAGGTCGTCGGCGGGAACGCTCGAAGCGAATCGATGTTTGCGGCGATGGCAACGCGCCATTTGCAACATGCGCTGGACACCGGCGCGCTTGATCTGATCTGATCGGGGCGACTCATGGAGCTTCCTGACTTTCATATTCCTCATGCCGAGAAGATCGAGTGGATGATCGAGTCCAACGGGTGGGCGCTCGAACCCGTCCTCGCCGATCCGGACAGCGAGCCACCGATGCCGTCCTACGCGTATTCGATTGGGATGCCAGGTGCG
>CALAHA010000027.1 GCA_937891565.1 uncultured Ilumatobacter sp.
GCACGTCACGTTCGGGTCCACCGGCAACGTGCTGCCATACCTGCGGGAGCGTGAGTAGCCCGTGCCTGATATACGGCGACAGGGCCGAAGCGCCGCGTCGAGAGACCGGCAACACCTCGCTGCGGTTCCGGGCGTAGCCACTCACATCGAATGCTGCGAGCGCAGCGTCGGCGGCGCGTTGGCCACCGCGGAACTCAATCGATCCGGCGACGCCGTCACAAACAAGATGCCGGAGGTGCCTTGCCACAAAGGCCTCCGAAGCTGCACGACCGATGCCCGGCGTGGGGAGCAAACTCATCTCGTCACCCGCGGCCGTTTTCGTGATTTGTTTGCGCACCCGCTGCGCAGATTCATCACGAGATACGCCGGATTCGGATTGGACCCTTGGCGGTCGACGGATCAACGACACGGCCCTGCTGGGTCATCTCGACGTCGCCGGAAGCAACCAACCTCCGTGCTGCCATCCGCGCCGGTTCCATGAGATTGCGCCACGCCGCTTCTGACTTGGTGCCACCGACCACCTGGGCTGCTTCGGAAGGGCAGATCGTCTTGCCGTTCCCGCGCTGCTCAAGGAGCCCCTGGATCGCCGCCTCGAGCTCCCGATCGATCGGCCTGATTTTGCGCTTTCGACACAGGTCGGAGCAATACCGAACCTCGTCCCAGTTCCGCTCCCACTTCTTGCGCCACTCGATGGTCCTGCCACAGGAAACACAAGTCTTCAACTCCAGATCCACGAATCCAACAGTAGAAGCCCGGCCCGAAGCCTGGCCACCCGACCTCGAAGTTCGCACACGGATTGATGGGCAGGGAAACGACCCAGCCATCGCTCAGTCAGACGTATTTCCAACCAAAGCGACCCTTAATGCAGAGCATGCCGTGGGTGACTTCGTGGTCCGCGGGACTGGTGACCTTGACGATCTGATTGTCTTGAACGTGGAGTTCGAGGTTGCAGCCAACGCCGCAGTACGAGCAGACGGTTTGGGTGACGGTCTGCTCTTCTTCGCGCCAGTTGTTCTCTTGGCGGAGGTCGAACTCGGTCTTGAACTGCAGGGCGTTGGTCGGACACACCGCAATGCAGTTGCCGCAGTACACGCACGCCGACTCCGGCAGGGCGACGTCGAACTCCGTGGAGATCCGATTGTCGAAGCCGCGGCCGGACATGGCAATGGCAAACGTGAATTGGGCTTCTTCTCCGCACGCGTCGACGCACTTGTAGCAGAGGACGCATTTGTCGTAGTCCCGGATGTACAGGTTGTCTTGGATCTTGACGGGCTGGTCAAACCGCTCGGCACCGACGGCGTAGCGCGTGATGTCGACGCCGTACTCGGTCGACCACTCGTTGATCTGCGGCGCTTCGCTCAGGTCATTCGCCGTGCCGAGGAACTCCAGCACCATCTTGCGGCTGTGCTTCACCCGATCGGAGTCGGTCGAAATGACCATCCCCGCTTCGGCTGGACGTGAGCACGACGGGACCAGCGTCCGGTTGCCTTCGACTTCAACGACACAGACGCGACACGCGTTGACCGGAGTGAGATTCTCGGCGTAACAGATGGTTGGCGTGTCGATGCCAGCCTGGGTACATGCGGTGAGGATCGTGTCGCCCTCGTCAACAGTGACGTCGCCGCCATTGATCTTGACGGTGACCTGTGTGCCGATGTCCTGCTCCGCCGTTGTCTGTTGGGGGCTCATGATGCGCTGCCGATCAGTCCGAGGCGAATAGCGGACTGTACGGCGCCCGCTGCCGTGTGGCCGAGGCCGCAAATCGATGCATCCGCCATGGCCAATGCCATGTCGTCGATCAGTGTGTTGCGTTCAGCGGTCAGCGAGCCAACCTTGCCCATTTCGACGATCACTTCGTGCTGGCGGGTGGTGCCAACGCGGCACGGGACGCACTGGCCACACGATTCACCCTTGAAGAACTCGGTGATCCGGGTCAGCAGCGACGTGAAATCGACGGTGTCGTCGAAGAGCGTGATCACGCCGGAGCCCAGCGTCGTGCCGCGCTCCCGGGTGTCTTCGCCGGTCAGCGGCATGTCGAGCTGATCGGCCCCAATGAAGCTGCCGGCGGCGCCGCCCATCAGAATTGCCTTCGTCGTTCCTGTTGCTCCGCCCGCGATCTCGATCGTCTCGCCGAGCGTCGTTCCCTGCGGCACTTCATACACACCAGGGTTCGCCACGTGACCCGACAGACAGAACAGCCTCGTGCCGGGTGATTTCTCTGTACCGACGAACCGATATGCCGCAGAACTGTTGAGCACGATATAGATCGCGTTGAGCAGGGTTTCGGGGTTGTT
>CALAHA010000028.1 GCA_937891565.1 uncultured Ilumatobacter sp.
GGGAGCTGTTCGCCATCTGTCCATCTTGCCCGCTCGGCTACCGTGCGCACATGCCCTACGCGCAAATCAATGGTCAGAGCATCTACTTCGAAGACACGGGCGGCGACGGTCCGCCGGTGGTCTTGGCCCATGGGTTCTTGATGGATAGCGAAATGTTCGCGCCGCAGGTCGCTGCGCTGCGCGAAACTCACCGTGTGATCACCTGGGATGAGCGCGGTTTTGGCCAGACCGGTTACGACGGCGAGCCCTTCAGCTACTGGGATTCGGCCTCGGACTGCATTGCGCTGCTCGACCATCTCGATATTGACCGGGCCGTGATTGGCGGGATGAGCCAAGGTGGATTCCTGTCGCTCCGAGTAGCGCTCACTGCACCGGATCGCGTGCGCGGCCTCATTCTGCTCGACACACAGGCTGGTGTCGACGACGCTGAGACCAAGGCGGCGAACGACGGCATGAACCACGTGTGGCTCACCGATGGGCCCGAAAGTGGTCTGGCCGACATCGTTGCGTCGATCATCATTGATCATCCCGACCACAGCCCGGCGTGGACCGCCAAGTGGATTGCTCGTCCGAAGGAAGCGTTCGCGCAGCCGTACCAGTGCCTCAGCACTCGTGACGACATCACTGATCGGCTTGGCGAGATCACCTGCCCGGCAGTCATCGTTCACGGAACCGAAGACACTGCGATCACGATGGACCGTGCCGAGATTCTGGCTGACGGACTCAGTGGTTGTCCCGGCGTGATCAAAGTGAGTGGGGCGCACGCTGCGAATCTCACAAACCCCGAGCCGGTCAACGCAGCAATCGTCGAATTCCTCGCCGGCCTCCCGGCCTGATCGGATCGATGCAATGGCACACATGCAAATTTTCGGTATCGAGGGCCTTCCCGAAATCGAACCGGGCGCCGATCTCGCCGAGATGATTCACGCTGCAGCAGCCGCACAGGGCGACCCGATTACCGACGGTGACGTCGTGGTGATCACCTCAAAGATTGTCTCGAAAGCTGAAGGCTGCAGCGTCGAACTCGCTGACGTCGCCGCATCCGATTTTGCGACCACGTGGGCTTCCAAATGGGACAAGGACCCGCGCCTCGTCGAAGTCGTGTTGCGCGAGTCGAAACGCATCATCCGCCAGATCGGGCCCGTGCTCATCACCGAAACGCATCACGGTTTCTGCTGCGCGAACTCGGGCGTCGATCAGTCGTCATCAGGTGCTGCGGGGCGAATTTTGGTGCTGCCGAAAGACCCCGATGCCTCGTGCCGGGCACACCGAGCACGGTTCGCCGAGCTGGGTGTCGACGTGGCAGTGATCATGAGCGACACCTTTGGTCGCCCGTGGCGCGAAGGCCAAACCGATGTGGCCATTGGGATTGCGGGGATGAACCCGCTGCTCAGCTACATCGGCGAAGTCGATCCGCATGGTCATGAGTTTCGCGTTCAGGAGTTGTGCATTGCCGATGAACTCGCCGCAGCGGGGGAGCTCGTCAAGGGCAACACGAGTCGTGTCCCCGTCGCGGTCATTCGGGGTCGGGAGTGGGAGCGCGATGACGACGCTTCGATGGCGCCTGTGCTTCGTGACAGCGAAAAGGACTTGTTTCGGTAGATGTCGTTCGCGGTTCGTCAGGCTGCGCTCACGAGCGTCAGCCGAAATTGAGACCGTTTCTCGCACCTGTTGCGCTGTAGCGGTCTCAGTTTCGGGTTGCTTGGGCTTGCTGTCCGAAACTGGGATCGTCTTGGCGTGCTGGTGATGAGAGATGATCTCCATTTTGGGAGATGGAAAGTGGACTTCAGCCGAGAAGGTCTTTGGTGATGCCGTAGAAGTATTCGGCTGACATGCCAATCGATTCAATATCGATGCGCTCATCGTTGCCATGGAACCGTGCGCCGAACGTGGCAAAGTCCATCTTGCCGGAGAACAAGCCGGCGCCGTAGGCAACGCTGCCGCGCTCGCGGTAGAAGCGTGCATCGGTGCCGCCGGTGATCAGGCCGGGGATCAGCTTCGCACCGGGATAGGCGATCTGGGTGTGTTTGGTCACGGCGTCCCAGAGCGGGTTGCCGGGCCCGTAGTCGCACGTGGTCGGATTGGAGCTTTGGAGTTCGCTGACTTCGACGTGCTCGTAGAGGTCGCCGATGGCGTCGCGCAGGTGCTGCTCGACATCGTCTTTCGTGGTGCCTGGAACTGTGCGGATGTCGACATCGATTTCGATGACGTCGGGGATCGTGTTGGTCTTCTGGCCGCCGTGAGCAACGTTCGGTGAAAACGTCGTGTGGGTCAACGCGTGGCAGGTGCGGGCCATGCCCGGTGGCAGGTCTTTCAACGTGTCCCAGATTTTGTCCGATGACTTGAGGGCGTCGCGGAGCTCGTCGGGCAGGCCAAACGCATCAACTTGGGCCTCCCAGATGTCGTCGATGTGTGCCGACGGACGGTAGTCGGCGATCCTGCGAACGATCTCGGCGGCCTTGATGAGTGCGTTGTCTGCACCGAATGGCATTGACCCGTGGCCAGGCGTGCCCTTGACTCGGAGGCGCCGCCACGCCAAGCCTTTTTCGCCGACGTTGACAGTAACGGTTCGGTTGCCGTGGTCATCGACCGTCGACCAGCCTCCAAGTTCGGTAAGGACATGATCGGCACGCATATCATCCCAGTGATTTTTGGCCATCCATTCGGCGCCCCACACGCCGCCGGCTTCTTCGTCGGCGACACCGAAGTAGATGAGGTCGCCCTTGGGCTTGAAGCCTTCGTTGGCGAGTTGGCGGAACACGACGGCCATCGTCGAGGTGAGGTTGAGCATGTCAACTGCACCTCGGCCCCAAATTTCGCCGTCGATGATGTCGGCTGCGAACGGGTCGTGGGACCACCCATCTCGGTTGACCGGCACGACGTCGGTATGGCCCATGAGGCACAACGAGGGTGCGCTCGGATCTGAACCAGCGATACGCGCAATCATTGAGTCGCGACCTGGGCGCGGTGTGTAGGTCTGAATGTCGACGCCGGTGCCTTCGAGGTAACTCACCAGTAGATCGGAGTTCCGGGTCTCGTTGCCCGAATCGGGAGTGCCGTCATTGACGCACTCGTTTCGAATCAGCGCCTGGAGCAACTCGACGGATGGGCCAGTGAATTCAGCGGCGGTCGTCATGCGGCTGAACGTAGCAGCGGATCAAGACTCTGGACCGGCTGTCAGTGCGAGATCCGGCCAAGGGTTCAGGCGCGGATGTTCGAGGCGCAGATGTGCGAGGAAGAGAGAATTAGTCGAGTTTGCGGATCGGGGTCGATCCGTGATCGTGCGGAACGAGGCGCACGTGGGTGTCAGTGACCATTGCCGAATTTGAGCTGACGATGACCGGGTTGAGGTCGAGCAGGGCCACCGTTGGGTGATCAGATGCAAGCAGAGCAGCGAGGCAGATTGTTTCGACTAGCCGAGAAGCGTCGATCCCGGCTGCTTCGAGTGCAGCTGCGACCTTTGTCTCAGCCAGCATCGCGGTGGCGGCCGAGCGCGAAACCGGGGCGACGCGCGTTGTGCGATCGTCGATCACATCGGCGTGTACCCCGCCAAGCCCGACCGACACGATGACTCCGAGCCGATCGTCGAGTTCGCACCGGATCCGGACATCGAATCCCGGGACGCCCATCTCCTGCACGGTGAACGGCCCGGCATTGTTGCCGAGCGACTGCTTCATTTGCTCGATTGATTGCGCGACGTCGTCGTCTCCGGTCAAGTCGAGTGCGATGCCGGCCTTGACGGACCGGCCAACGGCGCGATGTGCTGCTTTGACTGCAACCGGGTAGCCAATGGTATTGGCAACGGCGATTGCAGTTTCTGCTGTTGCTGACAGCGAACGAGGCATCATGATGCCGTACGACGCCAGCAGTAGGCCGGCCTGCTCGGCCGACAACTCTGCGACGATGCCTGGAACCTGCTCGATC
>CALAHA010000029.1 GCA_937891565.1 uncultured Ilumatobacter sp.
ACTTGCCGGACTTGTCCTCGCGCCGTTGCGTCCGCACCCGAACAAGCTCATCAAAGCGTTGCTCACCCGAATCGGTCAACGTCGCAATGCCAATAGCGCCGTCGCAGGCAAACAGATCGATCGTGGCCGTGGTGCCGTCGTCGAGAGTAACGGTGCGTTGCTCAACGAACGTCGACTTCGGCACCCGACGCCCCTTCCCCCGCCGCGGTTTCTTCGACCCGGCTTTCGCAGCGGTCACCTTGTTGACCGACAGCCACCCGTGATCACGCATCAAACGTTGATGATGCACACCACGAAGAGCCGTGTCATACAGCACGCCCTGCGCGCCGGGGCAGTGCGGTGCGAGAGCACTGAAGCAGTCCATTGCCGCAGCGGCCTCTCCCCCAGGTGTCGGCACCCAGTCGACATCAACAATCACCCGGCCATGCACATCATTCGAGCGCACCGCGACCAGGACCCACTTGGTCCCCCAGGCTGTTTCACCGGTCCCCTCGAAATGCAGCCCGGCATCGGGCTCGGCACGCAAGGGGCGCAGCTCTCCGGTCGTCTTGTTGAGCCGAGTATCACCGGGCTGCGCCCGGAAGAGAGGCGCCAGGACTTTGCCGTCGGCGTAGAGCATTCGCGACAGGTGTGGGTGGGTCCACGATCCTGGCCCGTCCGGATCCAACAACCCCAAACTTCTCGCCTGCTCGGCCGCCAATCGCCGGTGCATCACACGCAGCTCAGCAAGGATCCCGGGATCGGTCAGCCATCGCGTCCGCGCATACAGGTAGTGGTGGCGGCGCATCGGCGCCTTCGGCAACCAGAGCGCTTGAACATGAGGGAACCGGTGCCGGATCAGGCTTTGCAGATGCCGCCACACGAGCGGGTGAGCCAACTCGACTTCCACTTGGCGGGCCGAGCCGTACACCGATAGCAACGCGTCGTACAGCAACCACATGAACACCGGATACAACCGGCGACGCCCACCACTCGACGGATCCTGCCCAGGCACCAGCCCAGCCAGCTCGTACAACGCAGGGTTAGCGACCAACGCCTCCAGCCGTTCCAACGACGCGACACCAGCCGACCGTGCCTTCATCGACTGGCGTCCTGCCAATCGAACGCGATGAACCGAGCGGTGCGATCCAGGCTCGACATACCCAACCGGCGAGCAACCTCATCAATACGGCCCGACTCCATGTGAATCTTTCGACCGGCCCACGCCGCTACCGACGCCGGCCGCACATCGCGCTCCCCCGCCAAACCAGCCCGCGTCAACACATCACCAATCGCGACCGACGCCGACACCTGCCCGGTCCCAACGTCACCAGAACCCCCGTACACGACGCGAGTCGCAGGGTCGGCGGGCAACGTCTCGACTCGCCGCCGGAGCTGACCGACACCCCAGTCCGTCAAATGCCCCGAACGCGGCGCCGTCGTCCGACCTCCGTGGATCCAGACGCGGTGACCGTCGAGGTCAAGATCTGTGACGCGGATCTGCGCGACCTCCACCGATCGACACGTTGCCTCGGCGAGCGCCCACGCCGATGCCCGCCGCAGATCGCTCAGCGACCACAACGCATGGCCACGACACAACACGACCTCGTCGTCAGCCAGCGGGCGCGTCATCAGCGGTGACCTGGGCGGCAGCACGAGATCCAACGTCGGGTCCCCAACCGCCACCCCCGATTCGCGCAGCGAGCGAAACAACAGCCGTAACGCCGACCGTCGCAGGTGAAGCAAGGACACCGACGGGTCACTGCCGTCCGGCGGATTCGATCGCACGAACGCTGCTGCGATCTCCGCCGTTACGAAGCCGGCGTCCTCCACGTCGAATCCCGCACGAGCAAACGCTACGAACCGGTCGAGGATCTGGCTGACGCGCAATGCCTGGCTCGTCGAAGCCCAAGATTCTGCGAGGACCGCACCGGCGCGTGCAACCGCTTCTTCGAGCGACCTGACGTCAGGTCGCGTATCGTCACTCATGTCGGCGCCTCCTCGTAGGTTCCGGCCAGGTCCCGGGGTGCTACCAACACCGCCGGGGCCACTTCAGTTCTGTTGTCTACAAGCGTAGGCTACCATCGCTCGCGTCGAAATGTCAACGGTTGTAGGCTCGACTTTGTGGGTCGCAAGGTGGATACCGACGAGCTGATTGACGCTCAGGGCGTGGCCGATTTACTCGGTCTCGCTCAACGCAACACGGTTTCCCTTTACCAACGCCGCTACGCCGACATGCCCCGCCCGGTCGTCGATCTCGGCCGAGGGCGCTGCAAAATGTGGCTGCAGTCCGAGATCATCCAGTGGCACGCTGAACGATAATTTCGGCATGGACTGGTTTACCGATCTAACCGGTTTCGTCGAAAGCGCTGCTGCGGTGCGGGAACATCTCTCAATCGATGGCGAGGTGTTGCGGTCTCGGCTCGGTCCACGGCCGATGGACTGGAGTAGACGTTCTTCCATCGATCGAGAACCAACTCCTCGCAGTCCAGGGCGTCGAAGCCCACCGCGAAATACCACTCGTGTAGCTCGCGCCAGCCCTCCAGCTTGTGGTCTTGAACGCGTTCCAACGCATGGGTGTTGGCGTCTCTTTTGTCGCGAGTGACGCCAATCTTCAGAGCGTTCTTTGAGGGGTGCGTCATCAAATAGACGAAGGCGGGCTCGTCCGGATCGAAGTGGGATGGGACAGGCCGGTACTGCCTCCACTCGCTGGAGCGTGACTCTAACCTCAGACAACGGAGTGCATCATGGGCGGTCAGATGATTGCGAGCGCACCGAGTGCAGCGTTGGACAAGCATCATCGGTTCGACGTCGACTTGATCGGACCATTCATTCGTTTCTCCGTGTTCACCCGATGGGTTCTGTCGTCAGCTTCTCACGACGTCTCATCGGTATCTCGATACTGTTCTCTCTTCTCCTGTTGGTATCGGTTGCGCACCTAGGCCTTCCGCTAGCGCTTGTTGGTGTCCTTCGCCATCTCCATTCTCCTGAGTTTCGGTCGTACCTTTGCGAATCTAGATGGTTCGTGCAAGGCGAGCACGGGCCGAAATGCGGCGCTTCGGATCTGGGCGTGAGTTCGGGCCTGATCGGGTAGGTGGTCGCGATCGCGCGAGGTCCCGTGTCAGCTCACAGATGCCGCCACTGCCCCAGAACGCCTAATACACGTGTGATATTGACGGTATCCACGAGGGGTTCGGCGGCTGCTGGGAGCGTGGTGCGATGAACCAGTTCCCGTGTCTGATCCGTTCTTTGAGTTTGAGTGGAGAGGCCCGTTACGCGCTTGGTGACCCGTTGGCCGATTCGTACTTGGCGTTCGTGGCGGGGCGGTGCCGTCCGAACACGCTGCGGGCGGTTGCCCATGATCTGAAGACGTTCTTCTCGGTTGTCAAGAAGGCGCCGGTCGAGGTCGTCGCGGCGGACGTGTTCGACTTCCTGGCTGAACAGCGCGGCGACCGGAGTGTGGTGCGGATCACCGATGGAAGGTCCGGGTTGTCGGCGCGCACGATCGCTCGACGGTTGTCGTCGATCTCGGGGTTCTACGCGTACTTGGTTGCGCGAGGCGACACAGCGGTCACCTCGAATCCGGTCCCGCGTGGACTGTCGACGCGCCGACGTGGTGGACGTCAGCGCCAGGTGCCACTGGTGCGGGTCCCACGCACCCTCCCCAAGATCCTCTAGCCCGGCGAGGTGACTGCACTGTTGGCGGCGCTGCGCACACACCGCGGAAACGGATCAGTCCTCCGCCGCGGGCAGCTCTCGCGTCGACTCCGGATCGACGTCGTCGCCGGCATTCGAGCGACCGAGTGCCCGCCGTCCAAGCGAACCGACGGGCGCGGTGATTGGTGCACTCTGCTTTCGTGCCCAACGTCCGATGCTCTTCGCACTTGACGTGGTGGTGTCGCGCACTTGGCTGAGTGACTCGACGAGCGTCGGGAACTCAGCGGAACTGAGAGCAGGATCGTCGAGCGACCGTTGTCGAGCGAATTCGGTGACACTCGAACCGATCGTGTCGATGCGGCGCACCAGTCGGCGGCGCGCGATGGGTTCGAGTCCTTCGTACCCGGTCGCCGTGCCCGCGTTTGCAAGGAAGGCGGACAACGCCTCGACGAGCTCTTGGTCGAGGTCGCGTTGCTGGGCGAGTTCGCGCTCCACATCGGCGACCGTGCCCTCGAGATGCTCGGGCTCGACCTGCCGGACGCGTTCGATCCGCACACGGTGCCAGCTCGCCAGGTTGTGCTCAGCAGCTGCAAGTAGCGAGAGCGTGTTCGAGAACTCCGACTCGAGCATCTTGCTCGTCTGGCTCGACCGGCTCTGTGCCGTCCACCCAACCTCGGCTGCTCCAAGACGCTTCGCCATGTACAGACGCGTGCGCTCGACAGTTGAGATGATTAGCGGTCGGAGATCATCGACGCTGTCCCAATCGGTCGAGCTGAGTGCTCCGCCTTCCATGATCGAGCCCGCCAGGGGTGCGAGTACTCGGTGGTGGGCAAGCACTTGGCCGACCTGGTCGGTTCGAATCAGGTCGCGAATGTCGTCGACCTTTTCCTCGACTCGCTCGACGGCGTCGGCAAGGTTCTTGATCGATGCCTGAAGTGCCAACGTGACCGCAGCTGTTTGGAGAGACACGAGGTCAGCTCCGGCAGTCACTGGCTTCCAGTCGAGGTTGCCAGCGAAGCTCGAGCCGTCGTGCACCATGCTCCGGAAGAAGCCGTCCCCCGTGGGGATCGCTCCGTGCTCGCGCAGCAACTCCATTGCACGCGGGGAGAATTCGATGAGCGTCGACCCGTCACCGCTGAGCCGCTTCGTGGTGTCGAGAGCCGCCTTGACGGCGGAGATGACCGTCGTCGCTGTTGCTGTGTCGAGTGACTTCGCCGCGTCCTTCAATCGTTCTGTGAAGCGTTCGACCGCCCGGTGCCCGCCGGACAACACGACGCCGCCGGGCCGGCTCATCACGGCAACCTCAGAACTGGATCGGCGACGCAACATCATCGTCGAACCTAGTTCGTGCCGATGAAATGGCGCATCGTCACGGACATGATGTCCACACGCGACCAGTCTCCTTTCTACGTGCGTAGCGCGTCGAGGCTGACAATGATGTGCGGGATCCGGCGCGCTTTCGACTGCCAGTTCGATGTTCATCGACCGTGCAACGCCCGGTCGAGGCGACCGTGGCGGCATACCATCGACCCCGCCGCGGTGGTCTGACATTTCGGACATCAACCGGACTCGATGTTCGGTTCATGTTGCTGGCACCGGCCCGCGGGATCAGGCCAGGCAGCGCAGCGGACGCCCACCGTTGAAGGTGATCATGTCGCCAATCGCTGCGGCGAGATCCATCGCTGCGCCGGGCTGAGCCCCACCGAGTTCGAACATCGCTCGGTGCAGGTTTCCGACGATTCGCTCCGAGTCGCTCAGGCCAGCAAACTCGCCAAGGTCGGTATCCAATGCCGCCGCGAGCGGGCTGACGCCTGATGCGTGGGCGTCGGCTGCAACCCCGCGCACGAACTCGTAGTACGAGACGAGCCGATCGAGAACTGAGTTGTCGCACACCGGGCCGTGACCGGGAACGATGACGTCGGCACCGAAAGCCCGAAGCCGTTCGATGGCAGTGAACGAGCCTTCCAGTGACCCCATCAGCACGAACGGTGTGCCGCCGTTGAAGACGAGGTCGCCCGAGAAAATGACACGCTGCTCGGGGAGCCAGGCCACAACGTCGTTGTCGGTGTGGGCGGGCGTGCCGATGTAGTGCAGTTCGACGCCCAGATCTCCGGTGTGCACATGCATATGGTCGGAGAACGTCAGCATCGGCGGGGCGAGTTGAAGATCGCCCCACTCGGGTGCCGGATCGCCAAAAACGCCGGGATAGCTCGTGATCCCGGATGCGATGACTGCTTCACGGCAGCGGTCGTGGCCGACGATTGCCGCAGGGTAGGTGAGGTAGTTGCCGTGGGTGTGATCGCCGTGATGGTGCGTGTTTACGAGGACGCGCACTGGTTGGTCGGTGATGCCTGCGACATGTTCAAGGAACCGCCGCGTTCGCTTCTCCGTGGCGCAGGTGTCGATGGCGATCACCCCCTCGTTGCCCACAATGAACCCGGCGTTGTTGATCCACCACGTGCCATCGGGCTGGATGTACGCGTAGACGTTGTCGGCCACTTGTTCTACTCGCGGCGGGTCGACCTGGTGATCGTCGTGGTGATGAGTGCTCACGTGGCTTTTCCAAACATATTTTAGCTTTCGAGCATGGCGAGAAGATCGTCGAGCACCGACGGCGGCAACATGGTTTCCACTGGTGTCTCTTCGGCTTCGGAGAGATCGGCGAGTGCCATGACGACGTCCATCGGGTCGAGCTGGTTCGGCAACACCGCATCGGCGAGCATGCCGGCGATTGCCTTTGATGATGCATCGTCGGCGGCCGTGAACCCGTCGATGTTCTGAACCATCCGGTCGTTGAAGCCCGTGTTGTAGGGGCCCGGGTTGACCTTGGTGACGTCAACCCCATACGGAGCCATTTCGTCGCGCAGGCTCTTAGTGAATGCCTCGACGGCATGTTTGGTCATGCTGTACGGCGAACCAAGCGGCGACGCAAAGACGCCAGCGACCGACGACACGTTGATGATGCGGCCCCACCCCCGTTCTTGCATTCCTGGGATCACGGCCTGGGACATCTCGACCATTCCGAACACATTGACGTCGAACGCCGCTCGCACCCGTTCCATTGGCACCGTGGCCATCGGGGCCATCACGCCAAGCCCGGCGTTGTTGATCAGCACGTCAACCCCGAGTGCCGGCACCGCGGAGATGTCGTGGGTCGAGGTGACGTCAAGTTTCAACGTCGCCAGCGCAGGCTGCTCTGCGGCCAGGGCGTCAGCCTGGGCCTGGGTCTCCGTTGCTGCGATAACGGTATGGCCGCGTCGCGCCAACTCGATCGCGGCGCCCTTACCGAAGCCGGAACCTGCGCCGGTGATCAGAATTGTTCGCTTCGTCATGGACATCCTTTTGTTGTGCTGTGTGCGTTGATGAGATTGCGTGGTCGTGCTCGAGGTCAGGGGTTGGAGAACACGAAGCCGTCGTAGCCGTCGGCCACCACCTTTTCGAGAATACGTCGGTACCCGCGTACGCCGCCCGAGTACGGCATGAACACCCGTGGTTTGCCTTCGACCTCGTCGCCCATGTAGTACGAGCGCGCCAAGGGATACACCGTTTCGAGCGCTCGCTCGTTGACGTGTGCGACCCAGTCGTCCTCGGCAGTTTGTGACACCTCGATCGACGTGGTGCCGGCGGCGTCACCGTGGGCGATGAGCGCAGTAATCCAGTCGACGTGTTGCTCGATCGACAACAGAACGTTGCTGAGCAGTGACGGGCTCCCGGGGCCGGCGATGATGAACAGGTTCGGGAAGCCGGTGGTTCCGATGCCGAGGTACGTCACGGGGCCTGCCGACCACTTGTTGTTCAGCGTGACGCCGTTGCGGCCCGTGATCGTCGGCTTCAAGAGCGAGCCGGTCATCGCATCGAAACCTGTTGCGTAGATGAGGACGTCGAGTTCGTGGAGCTTGGTCGCAGTCTGAACTCCGGTTGGCTCGAGTTGCTCGATCGGATCGGTACGGATGTCGACGAGCTCGACGTTGTCGCGGTTGAACGTCTCGAAATAGCCGCTGTCGACCGATGGCCGCTTCGCCGCAAACGGATGGTCGGTCGGGGTCAGCTTCTTGAGCGTCTCGGGGTCGTTGACGAGCGCGGCGATCTTGTTGCGGATGAACTCGGCTGCGGTCTCGTTGGCCTTCACATTCAACAAGATGTCGTAGTAAGCCAACGCAAAACCGAATCCCAGGCGATGGTAGGCCGCTTCGAAAGCGGCATTGCGTTCGTCGTCATCGACTTCGAGTGCGGACTGCTTGTTGGTGACGAACCCAAGCCCGCTGGGGGAGTTGCGCGCTTGGGCACGGCGAGTGGCGTAGTCGGCTTTAACCGCCGCATCTTCTTCGTCAGTGATGATGGCATTGCACGCCGGCACGCTGAAGTTGGGTGTGCGTTGGAAGACTGTGAGGTACGCGGCCTCTTGGGCGATGATCGGAATCGCCTGCATTCCCGATGATCCGGTGCCGATGATCCCGACGCGCTTACCCGTGAAGTCGACACCATCGTGGGGCCATTCAGCGGTGTGATGGATGTCGCCGCCGAACTCTTCGCTGCCGCTGAGTATCGGCGCTTTGGTCTTGGACAGCTGCCCCACCGCCATGATGAGGTAGCGCGCAGTCCAGGTGGCGCCGGCCTCGGTGACGATGGTCCAGCCCAACGTCTCCTCATTCAAGCTCGCGCTGACGACCCGAGTGTCGAGGTGGATATCGCGTCGGAGATCAAAACGGTCCGTGACGTGATCGATGTAGCGCAGGATCTCCGGCTGGGTGCAGTACCGCTCGCTCCAACGCCATTCTTGTTCCAGTTCGGGAGAGAACGAGTACGAATAGTCGTGGCTTTCCACGTCGCAGCGTGCTCCTGGATATCGGTTGGCGTACCACACGCCCCCGATGCCTGATGCACCCTCGAGTACTGCGACGCGATGGCCCTGGCCGCGCAGTGTGTGCAACGCGCGGAGTCCCGCGAAACCTGCTCCGACGACGACAACATCGACGTGGTTTGTCTGGTTACTCAAGCGGATGCTCCTTGTGGCTGGTATTCACGGTGGTGCCACGGCTGATGTCCCGGGTGGTGCCACGGATGGCGCCTCACGATGATTTCAACGGTGACTGATGCCCGATCGTACGAAGATCGACGACCCGTGTCAACATAACTGTTGACATATTCATGGATGATGTCTACGTTGTCGACGGGACACATCCGTCTCCACCACACGAAACCGAGGTTGCTCATGGAGCTAGAAACACTGATCTACGAAAAGGCCGATCGGATCGCCACGCTGACGCTGAACCGGCCCGAGAAGAGCAACGCCCTGTCGGTCAAACTCCGTGATGAGTTGGACCTCGTCCTCGACGATCTTGATCGCGATGACGACACGCGGGTGTTGATCATCAAGGCCAACGGCAACCACTTCAGTGCCGGATACGACCTCACCGAATTCTCGTACCTGTGGGATGCCGACAGCGCAATCAATGAGGTGCAGGCCCGGCCGCACCGTCGCTCGCCGGTCTGGTCGCGGCGTGAATTCCACCTGTCACGTGAGCGGTGGATGAGGCTGTTCCGAATTCGTCAAGCCACGATTGCGGTCGTGCACGGCCATTGCGTCGCCGGAGGACTCGACCTCATCGGCGTGTGCGACATCGTGTTCTGCGCAGACGACGCGCTCCTCGGCCAACCCGAAGCGCGGGCCATGGGCGAAATCCACGTGTTTGGCATGTGGCCTGTTCATCTCGGCATGCGCAAGACAAAGGAGTGGCTGTTCACCGGCGACAACATGACGGGCGCCGAAGCTGCCGAGTTTGGCCTCGTCAACCGAGCGGTGCCACGCGACGAAGTCGACGCCGTTGCACAGGCATACGCCAACCGGGTCTCTCATGTCCCGCTCGACGCGATCTACTCACACAAAGAAGTCACCAACCGTTGGTTCGAGGCCCAGGGAATGCACACCGGCATGGCAGCCGCGAACGATCTCGACGCGATGGGGATTGCTGGGCCGGGCATGGATCGGTTCACCGAACTCTGGCGTGAAGGCGGCGTTAAGCCAGCGGTGCTTGACAGAGACAAAGAGTTCAACACGCATCGGACGTACTGGGACGCCTACCAAGCCTCCAAGGAATCGTGATCAGGGCCGCAGCGTTGCAGCCGTTCTCCGAGCGGCGCGCTGCGCTTGAGGCGCGGTTCCCCACGTGGGAACCGCGCACGCTGGCGGAAGTATTCGATGCCGCAGTCGCGAGATTTTCAGATCGACCGCTTGTCATCACCGACGACGTCACATACACGTATCGAGCCATCCAAGAGTGGTCTGAGCGCGTGGCGCACGGACTCGTCTCGGCCGGTGTGCAGCCCGGTGAGCACGTGGCCATCGTGTTGGGAAACCAACCCGAGTTCGTTGCCGTCAAGCTCGGAATCGCCCGGGCTGGAGCGGTGGCCGTGCCCATCAATTTCCTGAATCGGCGCGATGAACTCGGATACGTGCTCGAGCAATCTGACGCAGTCGCCCTCATCACGATGGACAGCTTTCGGGGAGTCGACCACCTCAACTCGCTCGACGAGTTGATTCCCGGCTGGGAACACACGGGCGGCGCTCGGTTGCCGAAGCTTCGCAATATCTGGGTCGTGCAAGCCGAGGGCTCGGGCCGGTCGGGGGCCGCGACTCTCGCGGACCTGGCGTCGTCATCGGATGGCTGGCACCCGGTGGACGGATTCGGCCCCGACTCACCCCTCGATATTCTCTACACATCGGGCACCACGGGCACGCCCAAGGGCGTCGTGCTCACGCACGACATGTTCATGCGCACCGCCTACGGCAGCGCGTACGGTCGAGCCTTTGAAGACGGCCGCCGAATCTCCTTCTCGCTGCCGATGTACCACGTGTTCGGCTACGTCGAAGGCTTACTCGCGGTGCTGTTCGTCGGCGGTGCGATCATCCCGCAGTTGCATTTCGATCCGGTCGCGACGCTGGACAGCGTCGTCGCGCATCAAGCGACCGACCTGTTGCTGGTCCCGATCATGACCCAGGCCGTCATTACAGCGGCCCGTTCGCGCGACGCCAACGCATGGCCCCTGAGCGCGTTGGCCTCGATCATGTCGTCGGGCGGGGTGTCTCCGAGCGGCATCTGGGAAGACATCCTGGAGGTGTTCGGCCCGGTAGAGGTCACCACGGGGTACGGCATGAGCGAGACGACTGCTTCGACCACGGTCACGCGGATGGACGACACGATCGAAACCTGGCGGACCAAGAACGGCCGATTGCGTGATGTCGGGGTGGCCGGCGACCCAGCCAACGGGGGTCGGCTCTGCGTATATCGCGTGGTCGATCCGGCCACGGGCCTCGAGTTGCCGCGCGGCGAGATCGGTGAGTTGATGGTTCGCGGCATCGGCGTCACGGCGGGCTATTACAACAAGCCGGAGGAAAATGATCTGGCATTCGACGACGACGGGTGGCTTCGTACCGGCGATCTGGGCACGCTCGATGACGACGACTACATCACCTTGGCCGGCCGTCGTAAGGAGTGCTACCGGTGCGGCGGCGAGCAAGTGATGCCTGCCGAAGTCGAAGCGGTACTGACCACCCACCCCGCAGTTGCCCAAGCCCATGTCGTGCCGGTGCTCGACGAGCGGATGGGCGAGGCCGGATTTGCGTGGGTGGTTCCAGCGGACGGTGTCGCAGTCGATCACGACGCGCTGATTGCCCATTGCGCCGAACGACTCGCTCGCTTCAAGGTGCCCAAATATGTCCGAACCTTGAATGCAGATCACGTGCCGTTGACGCCGAGCGGTCGACCGCGAAAATTCCTGCTCGCCGAGCGGGCATCTGAAGAACTGGGGATTGCGTGAACACAGCACACGGCATTGCGGTCGTCACCGGCGCCGCGCAGGGCATCGGGTCCGAGATTGCGATCAGGCTTGCGACCGACGGATTTGATGTCGCCGTACTCGATCTCGATGCGACCGCCTGCCTCGACACGGTCCGCGCGGTCGAGGCGCGCGGTCGAAGAGCAGTTGCGGTCGGTG
>CALAHA010000030.1 GCA_937891565.1 uncultured Ilumatobacter sp.
CGCCAGAACGCGGGCGATCGCTTGCTCGGGGTCCCCGGTTTGCAGCTTGATCTCAACTTGGGGATGAGCGGGTCGAAAGCGGTTCAACAGGTCGACCAGAATGCTGTGGCTGGCGGTGACGGAACACCACAAGCTGATCTCGCCTCGAAGTTGCTCGGCCGGGTCGGTCAGCTCGAAACGGATCTGATCCCACTGCTGCACCGCATTGTGGGCGTATCGCTGGAACTTGAGCCCCTCGACAGTGAGTTGAACGGTGCGGTTGTCGCGGTCGAACAGCGACACGTTGAGTTCGATCTCGAGTTGTCGTATGTGGCGCGACAGTGCGGACGTGCTGATGTTGGAGCGAGCGCTGGCCCGGCCAAAATGCAGGGTTTCACTGAGCACGAGGAAGTGTTTGAGCGTGGTGATGTTCATGGCGGGAGGGGAGGAAGGGGATGGAAGCGGGAAAAGGGGAGTGTTGCGTAAAGCGGGATGAAGTATTGCATATATGTCAATTTACGAAATGACCACCGACCGTTAGGATTCGGTCGTCTCACCGTCCAACCTCCGATGGAGCCCACCCCATGGCCAACTACTTCAATACCCTCCCGCTTCGAGAGCAGCTCGCCGAACTCGGCAAGTGCCGTTTCATGCACCTTGACGAATTCACCGAGGGCGTCGACGCACTCAAGGGCAAGAAGATCGTCGTGATCGGCTGTGGTGCGCAGGGACTCAATCAGGGTTTGAACCTTCGAGACAGTGGCCTTGATGTCTCCTACACGCTGCGCGCTGAGGCCATCGAGCAACAGCGTCAATCATGGAAGAACGCCACGTCGAATGGCTTCACTGTCGGCACTTACGAAGAGCTGCTGCCCACCGCTGATGTGGTCTTGAACCTCACTCCGGACAAGCAGCACACCTCGGTGGTCAACACGATCATGCCGCTCATGAAGCACGGCGCTTGTCTGTCGTATTCGCACGGCTTCAACATCGTTGAAGAGGGCATGCAGATTCGCGATGACATCACCGTCATCATGGTTGCTCCGAAGTGCCCGGGCTCAGAAGTTCGCGCCGAGTACGTGCGCGGCTTTGGTGTGCCGACCTTGATCGCCGTGCACGAAGACAACGATCCGAACGGTGAGGGTCTCGCTCTGGCAAAGGCCTATGCCGTGGGCACGGGCGGCCACAAGGCTGGTGTGCTCATGTCGTCGTTCATCGCCGAGGTCAAGTCCGACCTCATGGGTGAGCAAACGATTCTGTGCGGCATGTTGCAAACCGGCTCGCTGTTGTGCTTCGACAAGATGATCGAAGAGGGCATCGATGCTGGCTACGCCTCGAAGCTGATCCAGTACGGTTGGGAGACGACCACCGAAGCGCTGAAGTACGGCGGCGTCACCAACATGATGGACCGCTTGTCGAACCCGGCGAAGATTCGAGCCTTCGATCTGGCAGAACAGATGAAGGACATCATGCGTCCGCTCTACTGGAAGCACCAGGACGACATCATGACGGGCACGTTCTCGTCAGGAATGATGGACGACTGGGCCAACGACGACGCCAAGCTGCTCGGCTGGCGTGCCGACACCGCAGAAACAGCGTTTGAAAAGACGCCGGCAGGCGACGTCGAGATCTCCGAGCAGGAGTACTTTGACAACGGCATTCTGATGGTCGCCATGGTGAAGGCCGGCGTCGAGCTTGCCTTTGAAACCATGACCGCCGCAGGCATCATTGCCGATTCGGCTTACTACGAGTCACTTCACGAGACGCCCTTGATTGCCAACACCATCGCCCGCAAGAAGCTCTACGAAATGAACGCGACCATCTCGGACACGGCCGAGTACGGCTGCTACCTGTACAACCACGCCTGCGTGCCGCTGTTGGGTGAGTTCATCAAGGGCATCTCGACCGACGTCATCGGCAAGGGTCTCGACCTCAGCGACACCGGCGTCGACAACGCCCGCCTCATCGAGGTGAACGCAGCAATCCGCAGCCATCCGGTTGAAGCGATCGGTGGCGTCCTGCGCGGCTACATGGCCGACATGAAGCAGATCATCTAGAGCAGATCTTCTCGATCAGTGCACGTCATTCGTCTGGATGCCGTCTCGGTTGATTTCGACGGGCGATTTCAACTCAGCGACATCAACTGGGTGATCGAGCCAGGACAGCACTGGCTGGTTACTGGGACCAACGGCTCTGGCAAGTCGGCGCTTGTGGCTGCGCTCGCAGGCATGGGAGAGCGCATGTCAGGGACGTGGTCTGGCGTACCCGAACGGGTCGCACTCGTTTCCTACGAACAACAAGCCGAGCTCATCGAAGCCGAACTTCGCAAGGATGACGCCGACATCCTGGATGTGATTTCAGAGGGCACACCCGTCGGAGAGATCATCGACGCGGGCTGTCAGGATCGTGACCTGGCGAACGAGCTGGTCGACACGTTGGGCTTGCGGCCGATGATCGATCGAGCGTTCCGCAAACTCTCGACCGGTGAGACTCGCAAGGTCATGCTCGTCCGAGCGCTGACGAGTCAGCCGGATCTGCTTGTTCTGGACGAGCCCTTCGATGGGCTCGATGGCGATTCGCTGGCTTGGCTCCAGGATCACCTGCGTGTCCTGGCAACCACAGTGCCCATGGTCATCGTGCTGAACCGGTTCGACGAGATCCCGGAGTTCATCACCCACGTGGCGTATGTCGACGACGGTCACCTGGCCCATCGGGTGGAGCGCAGCGACGAGGCTTCGATGGCCGACCTGTATCAGCTCCTGCATTTGAAAACGAGCGATCTCGAAGTGCCGCAGGCCGATCCTGCTGATCGGCTGCCTGCCCTGAACCCCAGCGACCCGTTGGTTCGGATCACCGATGCCACGATTCGTTACGACGAGAACACGGTCTTCGAGCACCTCGACTGGACGATCGAAACAAACCAGCACTGGCAGTTGAGCGGGCCGAACGGCAGCGGCAAGACCGGCCTGTTGTCATTGATCACCGGCGATCATCCGCAGTGCTACGTCAACGACATCTTCGTGTTCGGGTTTCAGCGCGGAACGGGGGAGAGCATCTGGCAGATCAAGCAATACATCGGATACGTCTCGACCGCGCTGCAGTGGGAGTACCGGGTCGGTACCGGGCTGAGAAACGTCATCATCTCCGGCTTCTTTGACAGCATTGGTCTCTACAGCAAGAGCACCGACATGCAGAAGGCAATTGCCGATGAATGGCTCGCGCTCCTGGGGATGTCGGAGCGCGCAGATGAGCCATTCAGCGGCTTGTCGTTTGGCGATCGGCGCCTCGTACTCATCGCCCGTGCGATGGTGAAGCATCCGCCGTTGCTGATTCTCGATGAACCGTGCCTTGGTCTCGACGACATGAACCGTCAATTGGTCCTCGCGCTGATCGAACGCATCTGCGCATCCAACGAGACGGCGGTGTTGTACGTCAACCACCGGCCACAAGACGCCATCCGCGGCATCGACAATCACCTCACGTTGAGTGGTGAGTCGGCGAGCTAGCCCGTCGTCGCTCAGCGGGCGATGCAACTGAGCACTGCGAACGATGCCGGTCTCGGTATGGGGCCGGTCTTCGTCGCGTCAGGAGTCAGGTGATGATCGCCGAACCCGCTGAGCCTGCTCGAGACTCATTCTTGAGATGGCAATTGGAGCGTGCGCTTGGGAATAGTGGCGGGCAGGGCGAAGGCACTGAGGGCCAGGATGCCGACTATCCAGTGCAGCCCGGCGGTTGGATCATTACCCTCGGCGAGGAGGCCAACGATGAGGAATGCTGCAGCCGAAATGAGGCCGACACCGAGGCCCCGAACGCTGGTCGCTGTTGCTCGGGTCGCCGATGGGGCAGCCGCTTGGAATCTGGCGTCGGCGATGATCCAGGCGGCCTGTACAGGTGCGTACCCGATACCGATGGCCATCAGTGCCCACGGTGACTCGATGGCAATCGCAACGGCCACAGTCGCAGTACCGATGAGCATCAGTGATGCGAGTGTTGCGCTGGAAATGTCCGGATGGCGCGCCGCGAGTTCGCCGCCCGCGATGAGGCCGAGCCAGACGACGAACACGATCAGTGGAACGGTCGCATTGGACGCCCCGTTGAGGCGCGCCAAGAGAGGGACGTACTCGTCGACCACCATGAGCCCGCCAACCGCTGACCCCATCAACATGAGGCGGAGCAACACTGGGTTACGGCGCGCGGTCGACGAGCCCGCTCGCAAGGTTGCCCACCATCCGCCGGGAACGCTGGCATCGTCGCCTGTCGTCAGCCATCGCGCATCGGGGAGGCGAAGCACGAGCGCGACCGCGGCACCGGCTACTGCGACGTTGACCCAGCCGACGGCTTCGATCGATGCGCCCAACCCGATGAGCGCAGCTGCCAACAGAGTGCTCCCGCCGAACCCGAGGTTGCTGAACTGGTCGATGCGGGCCATCACTACGCCATAGCGGTGGGCCTCACCAATGGCGTCGAGTTCGTCGTGGATCAGCGCTTGCCATGCACCGCTGGCCAGCGCATCGTGCATCGACCAGAGCACGGCACCGACAATCAGCCCGGGCAGCGACGGCGAGATGAGCCAGATAGCGATACCTCCTGCACGTAGGGCGAATGCCGCTCCGATCAGTACCCGGCGGTCGACGATGTCGGCCAGTGCCCCACTGGGCACCTCCAGTGCGAGTCCCGGTATCGACCACACGATAAACACAATCGACAGGTCAGCGATCGAGATGCCGTTGTCGATGAACCACAGCGTGAACAACGCGTAGATCGGCGCAAACTTGTCGATGAACGACAGGACGTACAGTCGCCGCTTGAGCCCATCGAGCACCACACCGCCAACCTACGGCACACGCTGCGGTTTGGAAGTTGGCAGCCCACAGGGGCTAAAGAATCTTTGACGATCAAGGCGACTTTTTGGTCGTGGTGATCGTCCTGCCTGGAAAGTGTCACTCTGCGAACAGAAGGCCCCCACTTCGGGCACTCCTTTTGTCTCTTTCGCAGCAATTCTTGCGACGGTCGAGTTCGCGTTCATTCTTGACTTGTTTGGTCGGGTATTGGGGGCTATGGTCTCACCGCATGAGCAACAACTGGGGTTTTGAGACAAAGCAGATTCACGTGGGCGGCGAGGCTGATCCGACGACGGGTGCGCGAGCCGTACCGATTTATCAGACGACCTCGTATGAGTTTCGTGACACTGAGCACGCCGCTAATCTGTTTGGGCTGGCCGAAGTCGGCAACATCTACACCCGCATTATGAACCCGACGCAGGCTGCGCTCGAAGAGCGCGTCAATGCGCTCGAGGGTGGGTGCACGACCGCAATTGGCATTTCCGGCACCCTTGTTGTCGCCTCGGGCCAGTCGGCTGCGACACTCTC
>CALAHA010000031.1 GCA_937891565.1 uncultured Ilumatobacter sp.
CGATGCAACCGTCCCGCCACCAGTTTCCGGACGCACCGCATCGGATACGGTCGCGTCATGCTTGACCCAACCGGCAGAACAATCATGATCAGCGGAGCGAATCGAGGTCTGGGAAACGCCATTGCACGACGGCTCCACAACGACGGATACAACGTCAGTGTCGGGAGCCGCGACCTCGATGCGTTACGCCGTTCGATGGACGGGTGCGACGACAATCGGGTGCTGTGCCACCGCTACGACGCAACCCGACCGGGGACTGATGCCGAGTGGGTCGACGCGACCATCGAGCGATTCGGGTCGCTGTCCGGTCTTGTCAACAATGCGGGGATCATCGACACCGCAGAGCTTGACGTTCTCACCGAAGAATCGCTCGATGCGATGTGGGCCGTCAACGTCAAAGCGCCGTTTCGAATGATTCAACTCGCGCTCCCCCACCTGCGAACCGATGGCAGCGGACGCGTCGTCAGCATTGCCTCATTGTCCGGTTTGCGAGTCATGGGAACATTCGCGCCGGGCTACGCGATGTCGAAGCACGCAGTGCTCGCGCTGTCGGAGGCAACGAAGCAAGCGGGTTGGGATGACGGCATCCGCGTCACGTCGGTCTGCCCTGGATTCATCGCCACCGACATGACCAAAGACTTTGGTGGCGACCAGGCCACGATGATCGACGCGGCCGACCTTGCCGAACTGATCTCGACAACAATCTCTCTGCCGAATACCGCATCGGTCGCGCAACTCAACGTTGCGTGTCGTCTCGAACCTCACTTCTGACCGCACCGCCGGAAGGAGCCTCAGCGAGTCGCTGTCAAGAGGGTCCGCAGCAGCAATCCCTGCCATTCGACACCTGACCGAAGGAACCGAACTCTGTGACCCCACCGCCCTCGAGGAACTCTTACCACTGGTTATTGTGAAGAACTGATCATGACACCTGAAACCGTTGCCGCCCTTTTTGCTACCTGTCTGCTCGCCGGGTTCGCCGGTGCAATCGCCGCCTATGCGGCGCCGGCAACGCGCTCCAGGCTGATCGCAGCGGCACCGCCGATCGCTGCTGCCGTCGCGATCGCTGCGACAGCCGGAAGCCTCTACTTCTCCGAGCACGTCGGCTTCGTCCCGTGCAAGCTGTGCTGGTACCAGCGCATTGCGATGTACCCCATGGCAATCATCCTCCCGCTCGCGGTGCTGCTACGGGATCGGCTGGTCATGCGATATGCCCTCGCACTCGCAGGTATCGGGCTGGCCATTTCCGCTTATCACATTCAGGTCCAATGGTTCCCCGAACGATCAAACTCCTGCTCGTTCGACGACCCATGCTCTGCCAAGTGGGTCGAGGCATTCGGCGTGTTCACGATTCCTCAGATGGCAGCGATGGCATTCACCCTCATCGGGTTGCTCTCGGTCGCTGTGATCGTCGACCAATCGCGACGCGGCAAGCAGCCACCTACGGCACTCGGCTGAGCGGGCAATTCACTGTGCCTCCATCTGGCCCGTCAGCGGTGACTACTCGGCGACAAACGGTGCACGCAGTGGCATCGGTGCGCGCCACCCGAACTGCATCGCAGCAAGCCTGACCGCGAACACTGCGATGGCCACCCCGATCGCCACGCCACCCGAGTACCAGCCGTTTCGCCACGCAACCACGACAGCCGTCGCTCCGACGCCAGCGGGAATTGCATACAGCGTGCTCGATCGGTGGAAGAGGCTCGGCGGCTCGTTCGCCAGCACGTCGCGGATAATGCCACCGCCCGCCGCCGAGATCACACCGATCAGGATCGCACCCACCAGGCTTGCCCCCAGCGTCGATGCTTTGATCGCTCCGGTCACGCAGAACAGGCCGAGGCCTGCAGCGTCGAAGATCAGCACTGCTCGGTTGAGGGTGCGGGTGATCATCCAGTGGCCGAGGAACACGACAGCCGCTGCAGCGAGTGCAACGACCAGGTACAGCACCTCACTGAATGCGGTCGGCGGTGTCGCACCGAGCAGAAGGTCGCGGACCACACCGCCACCAAGCGCGGTGACCAGTGCAAGTGACGTGACGCCGACGAGTTCGAACCCTTTACGTACAGCGAGCAGACCGCCAGAAATCGCGAACGCGAAGACCCCAATGAGGTCGAGCGTCCTCTCCAGTGTCGGTTCGAGTCCGGTAGCCGATGCTTGAGCGAAAAGCGTCACTCGGAAGGTGCTTCCGGAACCGGCTTTGCCAGGTCTTCAACGACTTGGACGTTCGGGAGTGAGAGCAAGATCTCCGGCGAACCAACGAACTTGCAGGCTCGGCTTCCTCCGCCCAACACGATTTCGGAGAGTGCTGTCACTCTGCTGTCGACCCACAACGGCATGTACTCGCTGAGCCCGAGCGGTGTCACGCCGCCAACCTTCATTCCGCTCAGTTCTTCGGTCATCTCAGCCGGGGCGAACGAGCACTTCTTCGCACCGAGCTTCTGACGGACAACCTTGTTGACGTCGAGCCGCGTGTTCGCCAGCACAACGCAGGCGACGTAAACGGGCGGGTCGGACTTGCCGATCACGATGAGGGTGTTGGCCGACTGGCCAAGGGTGTAGCCGTAGGCCTCAACGAATTGGGCGGTATCGGCCAGATGGGGATCGCAGTCGATGACCCGTGCGTCGATGTCCGGCTTGTCAGCGTTGAACTGCGCGACGATCTGGCGCACCCGTTGCTCGGTCGCGTCCGGCGTTTCACTTGCTGTTACATCCACGACCTCAAAGCGTAGGTGCCAGAAGCGTGGGTAGCGTCACCATCATGGATCAGTTGCGCGAGGCCCAGACAAAGGTTTCACAAGCGGCGTTCCGCACGTTGAACAGCGTTATCCGACCCGCCGTGCTCGCAGGAGCGGGCAACCCGTTGCCCATCGGCGGCGGCGCTGTCGTGCTCGAAGTGACCGGCCGGGTGTCGGGCCAGCCACGCCAGGTACCGCTGCTCACAGCTCGCGTGGGTAACCGGCTCGTCGTGAGCACGGTGCGCAGCGATTCGCAGTGGCTCAAGAACATTGAGGCCGACCCGCAGGTGGTCGTGCACCTGTACGGCAAACGCCGCACCGCCACAGCGTCGGTCAACCGTGGCCCGCTGAACACCGCGGTCATCACGCTCGACTGAACCTGTTCTGCGCAGGAAGCTCGTCCGCGAGCGACGCTGTCAGCATCGACCGGCTCCGCTGCAAAATACTCTGTGACACCCCATCTCTATGGTGGAACTCATGGGAACAGCAGGGGCGATCGAACAATTGGAACGGGTGACCCACCTGCAGTCCAACGCCAATGCCACCATGGTCGAGCTGCAGGCCGGGCTGGCCGACGTTCGCGTCTTACGGTCATTCTTTGACTCAGCTGAGGCCAATTTCGCACGACGCATCGCTGCGGGCTCGTCGTTTCCGGAGAAAGACGTCGCCGAGGCGGCCGGCGGCACCTTGAACGACGCCAGCCGAATCCTCGAGCGCACTCGCACACTCGACGCTGCACCCGAAATGGCCGCAGCGCTCGATGCCGGCCTCATCAGTGGCAGCCACGTCGATGTGTTGAGCCGGGCAGCGAAGCATCTCGACGACAAGCTGTCCGTTGTTCTCTTCGACAAGGTGGCCGATCTCGTTGACGTCGCAGCCGTTGCAACGGTGCCCGACTTTGCCAAGCGTCTCCGTGACGAGGTGTCACGGATCCTCGCTGATGACGGCGTGGCCCGGCTCGAACGGCAGCGCCGATCAACTGCGCTGTCCACCTGGGTCGATGACGAAGGCATGTGGCGCGTGAGCGGCAAATTCGATCCCGTCACTGGTATACGACTCGCCGCCACACTCGAGTCGGCTGTTGAGACCCTCTTCGCCGAGGCGGAGTCACCAACGTGTCCGACGGATCCCATCGAAAAGCAGAAATATCTCCGAGCCCTGGCGCTCAGTCGACTGATCGAGCGTGCCGGCGCGGTCGGCCTCAGGAACGCCGCCGATGGCGCCCCACCGAGGACGCCTGGCCTTCGACACGGTGCTGCCTCGCGGTCAAAGTCCGGCCGACCAGAGTTCGTCGCGGTCATCGACGTATCGCTGAATCAGGCAGCGGGTGGACGCCGCCCAATCAATCACCGCAGTCACGACGACCCGGCTCACGCGGCCGAACCCGGCACCACCGGGTCCAACACGAACGGGCCCAACACGAACGGGGCCCGCACCGACGCCGATTCGACCCCGACATCTCCTGCGTGCGTGACGTGGCCTATTCCTGTCGAAGTACCCAACGACGTGCTTGCCGAACTACTCGGCAATGACCTCAAGTCCGAAGTCTCAGCGGTCGTGATCGCCGATGGCTTGGTGCTGCATGCTCCCGGGCGGCTTGATCTCGGCAGGGCTACTCGGTTGGCCAATCGCGCTCAGCGGCGAGCGCTTCGCGGGCTGTATTCGTCATGCGCCATCCCGGGATGCCGCTCAAGCTATGACCGTTGTCAGTTGCACCACATCACGTGGTGGCGGCACGGCGGGCGAACTGATCTGGGCAATTTGCTGCCAGTCTGCTCACACCATCACCACAAGATTCACGACGACGGCTGGGCCATCGAGCTCGGGCTCCAACGTGCGCTCACGCTGCGACTACCGGATGGCCAAGTCCTGACCACCGGGCCACCGACGCGCACCGCGGCCTGATCGATGCGGCCGCCGGCCATCAGACCGCTTTCTGTTGGAGGGACAACAGGTTCGATCCTTGGCATGCAGTACCGGCGCTCAGTCCTGAGCAGTGAGAGGAAGGCAATCGTTCGCGCAACCGGTGGCTGAATTCGCGAAACCCGGTGTTGCTGACCGGTGAAGCACGGCACCGGTCGGCGAGAAACGGATGAGCTGCTTACCATCCGGGACGTCGACGATTGGGCTTCCTTCAACTTGATCAACAGCACCGGCCGTGCCGTCGACGATCAGGCTGTATCCATCATGATCAAGCGGCGGGTAGCACAGCGTGATCGTCGCGCCGGCCGTTGCATTGCGCGCCGTTCCAGCACTGACGCAAAGCAGAATCATCGCATCAGTACCCGCACCATCACCGGCACCATCACCAGCACCCGACTGCTCAAACCACTGCGGGGAGATGGAGACAAGATGTGGCGTGGCATCGGGCCGCACCGTCAGCAAGTACGCCCATGTGTACTCGGTGGTCTTCGCACGGAGGTGAGCCAACTCAACGGGAATACTCATGACCGCACACTACGACGCCTGGTCCTTAACGGCCAGACAACCAGACACACCCGCCAGGCCAATTCTTGATAAATCCGACCTGCTTTATCGACATTAGCGGCTAACGTGCAATGACCGAGCCCCGGCAACCTCCTCGGCTCGTCCACACTGTCGGCTCCCCCGGTCACCGGTCACCGGTCACCGGTCACCCCGGTTACCCCGGTCACGCCGCCACCCCGATCACGACTCCCCACGAAAGCGAGCTCATTATGGCCATCCGTCTCGGCGACATCGCCCCCGACTTCACCGCCCTCACCACTCAAGGCGAGATCAACTTCCACGAATGGCTCGGCGACTCGTGGGGCGTGCTGTTTAGCCACCCCAAGGATTTCACGCCGGTCTGCACCACCGAGCTCGGCACCGTCGCAGCACTCAAGCCGGAGTTTGACAAGCGCAACACCAAGGTGATTGGCCTGTCGGTCGACCCGGTCGAGAGCCACATCGAGTGGGAGAAAGACATTGAAGAGGTCGTCGGCACTGCCGTCAACTTCCCGATGATCGGCGACTCCGACCGCAATGTTGCTGACGCCTACGACATGATCCACGAAAACGCCAACGACACGCTCACTGTGCGTTCGGTATTCATCATCGGCCCTGACAAAAAGGTCAAGCTCACCCTGACTTACCCGGCCTCGACCGGCCGCAACTTCAACGAAATCCTGCGGGTCATCGACAGCTTGCAACTCACTGCCGACCACAAGGTCGCCACACCGGCCAACTGGAACGACGGCGACGACGTGATCATCGTCCCCGGCGTCTCCGATGAAGAGGCGAAGACCCTCTTCCCCAAAGGCTGGGATCCGGTCAAGCCATATCTCCGAGTCACCAAGCAGCCCAACCGCTGAGCACAGCAACTTCGAAGAAGCACACCTCGGACCTCAATCTCCTGGGTGTGCTTTTTCGTGCCCCAGCCAGTTCGTCTCGACCCACAACCTCACGGCGGGTGCAAGACGGTCGAGGTGATCTCCCGGTGCCTCACGGATCTGCGTGGCACTGATCGGGACGTTGACTCTGTCAGCGTCGACCACGACCGCCACGGCGTCGAAGCGTCGAGCAATTTCGCCTACGTAATCATCCGACGAAAAAACCGCATGCGGCCCAACTTCGTGCGGCCAGTGATCGTGGAACGTCGCCATCCACTTGGACCAAAGATCCTCGTCGTCAAAGTTCGTGCCGAGCCGGTGGCGGAGTTCAAGCACAACGACGTCGGGGTGCAGATCGCCCAGCCACTCGGCGCGAAGCGGGCCTGGCGCAGTGTCCCGATCGGTCGAACTGTTGACGAACACCACGAGCCGCTCACAGCGTTGCGCCGCAGCGTCAATCATGTATGAATGGCCCAAATGCGGTGGGTCAAAGCGGCCCACGATCAGGCCGGTACGAAAGTGCTGCTCACCCATTGGTCAACTCGATGGGTGGCCGACCAGGCCCGCAAGCCCGGTGATCACTCGATGCCATCCGACGCGGAGATCGCCATCTGGGAAGCGGTACTGGCCGGATGCCACATCGGGAAGCAGGGTCGCGCAGGCGTGCGCGACCAACCGGATAGCCACCTGGTCACCGGTCTCGTCTGCCAGTTCCTGTGTTCGAGCGAGCCGATGTTCCGCTGCCGCTATGGCCCCGCTGCGGACTTCGGCACCAGCAGCTCCGAGGTTGGCGAGCACCCGATCGAGGTAGGTCGAGCCGCCATTAGCCAACACGGCCTCGGCATCGGCGATTGGTTGCTCATTGTCACCGAGCATTGAAGCCGCTATTGCTCGGACGGCATGACCGTACGGTGAGTCGACTGTGACGCCATCGAGCATCGCCAACGCCTCGTCAGCCCGACTCGACTGACAGAGCGCCAATGCATAGGTGATCGTCGCCTCGGCGCCGTTGGCTCCCATCGATTCCATTCGATTGACTGCGGTCTCGCCAATCACCGCGGCGCGCTCACCGAGCCCGAGGTGCACCGCCGCACCGGCTGCCGCCATGACCGGAAATGCAAGATCGCCAAACGAATCCCCGAGGGCCAACACTTCTTCGAGCCCGCGCTCGGCTTCGGCGTCGCGCCCGAGCGCGACAAGCGCACGATTGCGCGGCCCCAATGCTTGGACGAGGCCGAACTTGTCGTTCAGTGCGCGAAACTCAGTGAGGGCCCGACGCGACAACGCCTCAGCCGCCGTGAAATTTCCAGTCCACAGCCGAATCGACCCGAGCAACGAGTCCATCATGGCCGGAGCCCAGCGGTCGCCGAGCTCGACACCTTCGGCACGTACTTCGTTGGCGAGTCGCTCGGCCTCCTCAAAATCAAAGGAGAAAAAACGAACAAACGCAAGTAACCCATTTGCCCAGTTGCCCCCTGATCGGTCGCCAAGCTCAGCGAACTCGCTCGACGCAAGATGCAGACGCTTCTCACCGAGTTCGACGTCGCCGGAAAGGAAGGCAACCCAGGCCTGATGCTGTCGGACCCATGCCCGACCCCGACGATCGCCCAGCTGCTCGGATAGCGCTTCAGATTCACCGAGTAGCCAGTCGGCGTCGCCGAGTGATCCCCCGAAGACTTCGGCAAAACCACGTTCACGAAGTGACGCGGCCAACTCGGTGTCGTCACCCAATTTTCGGAAGATGTCGACGCTGTGCCCGAGCTCGACGCGCGCTGCATCAAGATTGCCACTGATCTGCGCGAGCTGGCCGAGTAGACGACGGGCAATTCCTTCGTGTCGGGCGTCGCCAGCAGCGACTGCCGCTTCGAGTGCGTCGGCAGCGTCGACTCGGGCGGCGTCGGCTTCACGCCGACCAACAAGTGCCTCGGAACGCAACAGCACCAGATGACGGGACACTTCAGCGCTGTCTGGGCCGAGGTCCAGGGCGCGCGACGCATGCCGGATTGCTTGAGCGAATGCTCCCACGTTGAGCGAGAGCTGCGTCGCCTGCGCCAATAACTCAACCGCACGGGACTTGGCACCCGGCAACACACCCGCTACCGGCCCGATCTCGCCCATCAGCTCGGCGGTGGTCGCCATGTGGTGGGCAAGCAACTCGACCGGGACTCTTGTCATGTCACTCATTACCGCTGCGACCCCCGCGTGGCGCTGCGCTCGAACCAGCTTGGTTAACATCTGATAGGCAACCTCGCGCACAACGTCACTACGGAAGTGCCACCACCCATCGTCGAGTTCGAGTAAACCTTCTGCCTCCAGCGCGTCGACACCAGCTCGCTCGTACGACTGGCCGAGCGCCGCGGCAAATTGCTGCAACGATTCCACGGGACCTCCAGCTCCGAGTACCGACGCATTGTCGAGAATCGAACGTTGACCAGGAGGCAGCCGATCAAGTTGTGCAGCGATGAGCGCTCGCAGCGAACCCGGCAACTCCGTGCTTTCTGGAGTCGACTTGGCGAGGCCAGCAAGCTCGGTCAGGAACAGCGGATTGCCGCCGCTGCGTTCGTACAGCTTGTCGGCGAGTACATCGTTCGAGGCCTCGCCCAGGACTGCCGACATCAGAACGTCAGCTTCGGTCCGCGACAGCGGATCGAGTGGCATCCGGACGGTGACGGGGTGGTCAGAGGCAGGCGGCCAATTGGTGTCGACGCCATCGCGCTGCGCAGTGACGATCAAGAACGGCCGATCGACCATCGCCCGCGCGAGGCGGTGGAGCAGGTCGATGAGGAGAGGGTCAGCCCATTGCAGATCGTCGAGCCAAAGAACGACGGGACCGGACCTCGACCGCCGCCGGAGCCCTTCGACGATCAGGCTGAAGAGCATTTCGCGTGCTTCGCCCGGGTTGACGTCGTCGAATGCCGACGAGTGGCCAAGCATGTGGAGTGCAGCATCAACGAACCGATCGAGCGATGGGTCGTCAGCGCGGAAGTCGTATCGCGACACAGCTCTCGACCGCGCGATAGCGCGGAGCTGATCGGAGGGAAGCGACGGGTCGAGGTCGAGCCGTCGATAGAGCGCTGTGGCAATCGACGCCCACACGTTGTTTTCGCCGTATGGGGCACAGACCCCGGCAAAAATCGTGACACGCCGACTGGGAAACTCATCGAGGAGTTCGTTGACCAGTCGCGTCTTACCAGCGCCCGCCTCGCCGGTCACTGAAACAACACCCGAGCGGCCGTTGGCGACCATTGCCATCACCGACTGGAGAAGTTCGCGCTGCGGTCCTCGGCCGACGAACGGGACCACGCTGCGCGTGCCAGTCCGGGGCAGCTGTCGCTGACGGCCAAGCACGTTCCAGACCTGCTCGACCTGCTTCCGGCCACGAACGGTGACATCAGCCAGTCGCTCGCGCAAGATCTCGTCGCTGAGGAGCGCGGCCGTGGCATCACCGATGTACACCGACCCGGGTGGTGCGAGCGACTGCAACCTTGACGCAAGGTTGACCACATCACCGAGCGCCGTGTAGTCGGCAGTGCCAGCAACCGAACCGACCAACACCTCGCCAGTGTTCACGCCAATGCGGAGCTGGAGTTCGCCATCGCGATCCAACTGGCTCCGCGAGAATCGCTCAAGCGACGAATGCATTTGCATCGCGGCACGGACAGCCCGATCGGGGTCGTCCTCATGAGCCACCGGAGCACCGAAGATCGCAAGAATTCCATCACCGAGGATCTTGTCAACGCGTCCGCCGAACGCAACGATGTCAGCGACAAGCAGCTCGAACGCGCCATCGATGAGGCGCTTGACCTGCTCAGGGTCGAGATGCTCGCTCATCGCCGTATAACCGACGAGGTCAGCGAATACCACGGTGACGACGCGGCGCTCTTCAGTGGCGGCGCCAACGACCTCGTGCCCACAGAACGGGCAGAACCGCGCGCCGTCTGGAAGCAGCCGTGAGCAAGAAACGCACGCCATCAACCCCAGAGCGTACGGCAATCCACCCCACGGGGGATCAGTCGGCTCACACGGATGACTAGCGTCGTGCTTTGTATGGCTGTTATCCGCGAGACCTCAGCTGCGATCGGCCGACCAATCGACTGGTTGTAATGACATCTCCACCGGCGATAGCGGCAGCGGCCGACCCGTGGACAAGAGTGTCAAATTCCGACCAGACCAAAGTGTGACAGGGCTGCACGATCAACCTGCAGGGTGACGGAGAACCGCCACAGGGTGGATGCTTCCTGGGGCCATGTTCGGCAGGCTCTTTGCTATGACTGCTGCAATGCCGAGTCCTGCCCCCGCTTCGACCGCGCCAACTGCTGCGGCTGGTGCTGTCAGTGCCAGCAAAATCTATGGCACCGGCGATTCCCAAGTGAAGGCCCTCGACGACGTCACGGTCGCCTTCGAGACTGGGAAGTTCACAGCAATCATGGGCCCGTCCGGCTCAGGTAAGTCGACGCTGCTGCACTGCTTGGCCGGGCTTGACACGTTGACATCCGGCGCCACGTACATCGGCGACAAGTACCTTGCAAAGCTAAGCGACAAGGAGCTCACCGAGCTTCGCCGCACCGACGTCGGCTTCGTCTTCCAGGCCTTCAACCTGATTCCGACGCTCACCGCTGAGGAGAACATCAAACTCCCAATGATGCTGGGCGGCGAGACCGGCGACGCCGCCTGGATCGACCAGGTCGTCACTGCCGTCAAGCTTGAGGGCCGTTTGAAGCATCGACCCAGTGAGTTGTCCGGCGGCCAGCAGCAGCGTGTCGCTGTCGCGCGCGCACTCGCCTCGCAGCCAAAGATCATCTTCGCCGACGAGCCGACCGGCAACCTCGACTCCGAGACCGGTGCTGAAATCCTCGATTTCATGCGGCGCGCAGTCCGCGAATTCGGTCAGACCATCGTGATGGTGACTCATGACCCGAGTGCCGCGTCGTACGCCGACCGTGTCGTTTTTGTTGGCGACGGCAAGATTGTCGGCGAACTCAACAATCCGACCGCCGACCAGGTCATTGACCAGATGAAGCAGCACGGAAGCTGACATGAGTTTCTCATCAACCGCACTGCTCGCGCGTAAGAGCATCCGCGCCCGCCTCGGACGCACCATCGCCATTGCTTTGATGATGACCGCCGGAGTGTCATTCGTCGTCGGTTCGTTCGTTCTCGCCGACAGCCTCCGGGCCACATTCACCGGCCTCTTCGACGAGCTTGTCTCAGAGGTCGACCTTGAGGTTCGCGCCACCGAAGCCTTCGATGGCGACGGCAGTCGGGATCCGATCGATGCAACGATCGCTGACGATCTGCGAGGTATCGACGGCATCGAAATCATCGAGCCCTCGCTCACGCGTTTCGCGCAGCTCCTCGATCAAGATGGCGACATCGTCGCCACCACGGGCGGCCCAGCACTCGGTTTCTCCTACATTGGCGAGGGGGGTCTGCAGGGCGTCACGTTGAAAGACGGGCGAGCCCCGAGCGGTGCGGGTGAGGTCGTCGTCGACAAAGCTTCGGCTGACCGCGTCGGGTACTCGGTTGGCGACACCGTTGGCTACCTCACCGACACCGGCACGCATTCAGCCACGTTGGTTGGCACGATTGGCGCAGCCGATTCTGACGGTTTCCTCGGAGCATCGGTAGTTGCCGTCGACATTCCGACCGCCATCGAGAAGTTCGGCTCTGGCGGCAAGGTCGACGCCATCGACATCAGGCTCGCAGACGGCGCAGACGCCGCTGTCGTCCAGGCCGCCATCGAAAACCTGATCCCCGCTCGCAACGAAGTCGTTACCGGCGAAGTTCTCTCCGCCGAGGGCCAGAGCGACGTCGACGGATTCATTTCTGTCTTCGGAACGGGCCTGCTGATCTTTGCCTTCATCACGACATTCATTGTTGCCTTCATCATCAACAACATCTTCCAGATCACCATCGGACAACGCCTGCGTGAGTTGGCATTACTCCGGGCCGTGGGCGCATCGTCAAAACAGGTGCGTCGAATGATTGTGGCTGAGGCCTTCGTCCTCGGCCTGATCGCCACTGGGCTCGGCATCCTTGGTGGCATCGGCGTGTCGCGCTTCATTGTCTGGGCGTTCAACCAGGCCGGTGCAGGGTTCCCCGACACGTCGACGATCCTCGAACCGAGAACGTTCGTCGCCGCAGCTGCGGTCGGTATCGGCGTCACGATGCTCTCGGTCTTCGTCCCGGCGCGGCGCGCCGCAACGATCCCGCCGGTTGCCGCAATGCGTCCTGAGTTGGGATTTGACGCGTTGAAGAAGCAACAGTTGATCATCGGCGCTGCAGTAACCGCCGTCGGCACCCTGCTGCTCGTCGTCGGGCTGTTTGTTCAGCCAG
>CALAHA010000032.1 GCA_937891565.1 uncultured Ilumatobacter sp.
TTCGTCGGCACGACCACCCTGAGCGCACTTGCCTCCGAGCCGGTCCAGACCGAGCTGTGGCACAACGCGGCAACGCCGATCCCGCACACGTCTGTCGGCCAAGGGGCCGATCTGATCATCGTTGCTCCGGCAACTGCCAAGTCGATTGCTGCGTATCGGATGGGCTACAGCCACGATCTACTGCAGAACACTCTGATCGCCACGCGTGCCCCGGTCATGATCTGTCCTGCCATGCACACCGAAATGTGGGAGCACCCCAGCGTCGTCGACAACATCGCGGTGCTTCGTGCACGTGGCGTGCACATTGTCGAACCCGAATCAGGGCGCCTTGCCGGTGGTGACGAAGGTGCCGGCCGGCTGGCCTCGCCCGAATCGATCGTGGCGGCCGCCGAACGTGTGCTTGGCCCAGCCGATCTGGTTGGCATCAGCGTCGTGGTCTCGGCTGGCGGCACCCGCGAACCAATTGATGCGGTCAGGGTCATTGCTAATCGCAGCTCCGGCAAACAGGGGTACGCCGTTGCTGCCGAAGCTGCAGCCCGGGGTGCTTTGGTCACCCTGGTCACCACCGTTACTTTGCCGGCGCCGCGGGGCTGCAATATCGTTTCGGTCGAAACCGCAGCACAGATGCAAGCAGCCATGGAACAAGCCGCGGCGACACACGATGTGGTGGTGATGGCAGCAGCGGTTGCTGACTTCCGCCCGGTCCAGGCTGCCAATGGCAAGCTCAAGAAACGCGACGGCACCCCCGAGATCGTTCTGGAACCGACGCCCGACATCCTTGCCAGTCTTGGTGCGAACAAGCGGGCCGGTCAGGTGCTGGTCGGTTTCGCTGCTGAGACGGATGACCTGCTCGCCAACGCCAAGTCGAAGCTCGATACGAAGCGTCTCGATCTGATCGTTGCCAATGATGTCAGTGCCCCCGGTGTTGGCTTCGTTCATGACACGAATGCGGTTACGCTGCTGCGGCCCGACGCGGAGCCTGTCGAGATCGACCTTGCTTCCAAGCAAGATGTCGCTCGGGCGGTGATCGACACCATCGTCGCTCTGCGCGATGCTCGCTGACATCATCCACGATCCCACTCTCTACCTACACTTCTGACAGGACACAGCGGACCGACACCATGGCTAACTACACCTTCACCTCTGAATCAGTCACCGAGGGTCATCCCGACAAAATCGCCGACCAAATCTCGGACGCGGTGCTCGATGCGATCCTTACCGAGGATCCACATGCACGCGTTGCCTGTGAAACCATGGTCACCACCGGCCTTTGCATTGTTGCTGGAGAGATCACCACCAGTGCATACGTTGACATCCAACGCATTGCCCGCGACACGATCAATGGCATTGGCTACGACGACGCTCAGAAGGGCTTCGACGGCCACACCTGTGGGGTCATGGTGACCCTCGACGAGCAGAGCCCAGACATTGCTCAAGGTGTCAACGCGAGCGAAGAATTCCGTGGCGGTTCTGCTGGCGAAGATGTGCTCAACCTGCAAGGCGCAGGCGACCAGGGCATGATGTTTGGTTACGCCTGCAACGAGACCGACGTACTGATGCCGCTGCCGATCAACACGGCGCATCGCCTTGCAGAGCGCCTGGCCGAGGTCCGCAAGAGCGGTCAGGTTCCGTACCTGCGCCCTGACGGCAAGACTCAGGTCACGTTCGATTATGAAGATGGCGTCCCTGTCGCGCTCAAGGCTGTGCTCATCTCGACGCAGCACCAGGCCGGGATCGACCGTGACACGGTGATCCGCCCTGACCTCATCGACCAGGTCATTCGGCCGGTCATCCCTGAGCAGTTTGCTGACGATGACTACGAAGTTTTCATCAACCCGACCGGCAGCTTTGTGATCGGTGGCCCGCAGGGCGACTGTGGTCTGACTGGTCGCAAGATCATCGTCGACACCTATGGCGGCATGGGTCGTCACGGTGGTGGAGCGTTCTCGGGCAAGGACCCGTCCAAGGTTGACCGCTCTGGTGCCTACGCAGGCCGCTGGGTTGCCAAGCATGTCGTCGCATCTGGTGCCGCTGATCGCTGCGAAATCCAGCTTGCCTACGCCATTGGAATGGCGCAGCCGATGAGCATCCTCGTCGAGACCTTCGGCACCGCCAAAGAAGATCCAGCCAAGATCGAAGCCGCCGTCCGGGCAACCTTCGACCTGCGTCCCGGAGCGATTGTCCGCGACCTCGACCTCCTGCGTCCGATCTATAAGGACTCGGCGGCGTACGGCCACTTCGGCCGCGAACAGTTCCCGTGGGAGCAGCTCGGTCGCCTCGACGAGTTCAAGGCTGCTGTCGGAGTCTGATTGCGATGGCTGGTCTCACTGTGCCAGGCACAGTGTGACCGGTCGCGTCGCTCGTGTCCTGCCCAACGTCACGGGGCTCGACAAAACTTTCGACTACCTCATTCCTGATGATCTGCATGCTCCTGCCCGATTCGGCCCGGTGCAAGTTGGCACCATTGTTCGAGTCGAACTGCACGGTCGCCGGATCGGCGGATGGATCAGCGACATCGTCGATGTCGACGATGCTGCCGTCGATCGAATATCGCTGAAGCCGATCTCAAAGGTCACGGGACACGGCCCCGACGTCGAGTTGTTTGAGCTCGCCGAATGGGCATCGATCCGCTGGGCAGCTCGACGCTCTCGGCCATTTCTCGTTGCGGCGTCGCCGTCTCGGGCGATCACGTCCTTGCCGCCTGTCCGGCGTACGGCTCCGGTGCTCTCACCGTCGTCGCCGGCGACAACCGAACTGCTGGCGGTCGGCGGGGGAGTCCTTCGCCTGCCGCCGCGGAGCGATGTTCTCCCCGCACTTCGCTCGGTCATTGCTCACGGGCCGACGCTTGTGGTGACGCCGACGATCAGCGATGCACGGACATTGGCAACGCGTGTCCGGCAATTGGGCGTATCTGTGGCGTTGATGCCCGATGACTGGGCCGCGGCGATGGGCGGGGTCGACGTAGTGATTGGTCCGCGGTCCGCTGCATGGGCGCCGTGCCCCGACATGGCATCAGCTGTGGTCATTGATGAACACGACGAGGCGCTGCAGGAGGAACGATCGCCGACTTGGCATGCGCGTGACGTTCTGGTCGAACGATGCCGCCGAAGCGGCGTGCCGCACCTGTTGATTTCGCCGGCACCATCGCTCACCGCCGTGGTGACGGCAGCAGGCGAGCCAGGCGTTGCTCACCCGCCATTCACGCGCGAGCGGGTCGCCTGGCCGAAGATCACCATCGTCGATCGGACGAATGAGGAGCCGTGGAAGAAGTCGCTCGTCACGTCGACGTTGATCGACCGGATTCGGAACCCCGACCTCACGGTGGTCTGTATCAGCAACATCACTGGGCGAGCCCGTGTCTTGGCGTGTCGGTCGTGTGAGGCACTGATCCGCTGTGAGACCTGCGACGCCGCAGTCGGGTTGACGTCCGACAACGTGCTGTCGTGTACCCGTTGCGGCACTGACCGGCCGGCGGTATGCCAGGCCTGCGGGGCTTCGAGCTTCGCAAACCTCCGCCCTGGCGTCAGTAGGTTGCGCGAAGAACTCGAAGGCGCAGCGGCCCGACAGGTCAGGGAGATCACTGGTGCCGACACCGCACCGCCCCCTGCAGCTGGTGTCTACGTTGGCACCGAAGCAGCGTTGTATCGCGTGCCGTCTTGCGATGTCGTCGCGTTCCTTGAATTTGATTCCGAGATGCTCGCACCGCGGTTCCGGGCCGCCGAGCAGGCGCTGGCACTCATCATCCGGGCCGGCCGGTTGGCACCAGAGGTGCTGGTCCAAACTTTTATGCCCAACCATGTGGTGTTGCAAGCTGCGGCCGCCGGCAACCCAGATGAAGTGATCAAAGTCGAACGCGAACGGCGCGAAATGCTCGGCTTCCCGCCATTCGGTGCGCTTGCCAGGATCACGGGAGCCGGATCATCGGAGATGGTCAGACAGCTCAAGTCCGACGTGCAAGTCGGTGGCGACCAGTCGACTGGCTACGTCGTGCGAGCGGACGACTGGATCACGCTCGGTATGGCGCTCAATGCGACCGAGCGTCCGAAAGGTAGCCGCCTCCGTATCGAGGTCGATCCGCCGCGGCTCTAGGGCCGAGCAGATTTGGGACCGACGCCGAGGAGCCGGAACCCGGCCTTGGAAGTGATTCGCTCGGTGGGGTGTCCCTCGGACTGCAACCAACGCTGCAGGGAGTCGGCGCCCAGGTGCTTTTGTACCACGAGTGCGGCGATGCCGTTGTTGTCGAGCCGGGCGAGCCAGTCGAGCAGGAGCGCGCGCATTGCGGTCTTGCCGATTCGTACCGGCGGGTTCGACCACACCGTGGCAAACCGGATGTCGTTTGGAACGTCATCCGGTGCGACGGCACGCAGGTTGGTGATGCCGTTTTGTTTGGCGTTGCGGGTGCACAGGTGGCGAGCGCGGCTGTTGACATCGACGGCCCATACGGTGGCGTTGGGGGAGCGGCGCGCCATAGCCAGGGCGATAGGCCCAGCCCCAGCCCCAAGGTCGAGCAGGTGGCCCGTGGACGCGATTGGCAGATCAGTTCGCAGCAGCAGATTCGTGCCGGTGTCGACGTGGCCGCGGCTGAACACGCCTCGATCGGTCTCTAACGTGAACGCCGTGTCCGGGAGCATGACGTCAATGGTCACCGGGTCAGACGGCACCGTTGGGTCGTCGTCAAAGTAGTGGGCGTCGGGGCTCGTGGAGCCAACGGGTCCGGTCCCGGTCTGGGCGTCGGCATCGGGATCAGGGCTCACGGGCCGTAGCCTGGCAGGTATGTCGTACAAGATCAGGACATACGGCGATCCAGTGCTGAAAACCAAGGCTGCACCGATCGAGAACGTCGATGGCAGGGTCATTCGTCTTGTCGGCGAAATGTTCGACACGCTCGTCGATTCTGGCAACGGTCTGGCGCTCGCTGCACCCCAGGTAGGCGTGCAGAAGCAAGTCGTTGTCTGGGATTTTGGTGAGGATCCGCTGGCAATCGTGAATCCCGAGATCATCGAATCCGATGGTGAGTGGTTGTTCGACGAAGGTTGCCTCTCGATCCCAGGGCTCTACGTCGAGATGCTGCGTCCCAAGAAGGTCTTGGTACGCGGCGTCAGCCTCGACGGTGAAATCATTGAGATTGAAGCCGACGAGCTCGAAGCCCGGATGTTCCAACATGAGATCGACCACCTCAACGGCGTCCTCATGTTTGATCGCCTTGAAGGCGACCAGCGCAAGGAAGCCATGCGCGAGTATCGACGCATGGAAGAACAAGCTGCCGCCGGGGTCCAGCAACGTCAGCCGCTGCGTAAGCGTCTCGGTCTGTCCTGAGCTGGTTCGACTGATGAAGATCGTCTACCTCGGGACGCCCGAGATGGCGGTTCCGCCGCTTCAGGCTCTGCATGCCGCAGGCCACGAAATCCTGCTCGTCGTCACCCGCGTCGATAAAAAACGCGGGCGAGGTTCGGCCTTGTCGCCGAGTCCCGTCAAGGCCGCAGCCCTTGAACTTGGCATCCCGGTGTCGCACGAACCCGACGACGTACTTGGCGCAGTGGCCGGCGGCGCCACGCTCGGTGTCGTTGTTGCCTACGGACGTCTGATCAAGCCGCACATCCTCGACGAGATCCCGATGATCAATGCTCACTTCTCGCTGTTGCCGCGTTGGCGCGGTGCGGCTCCGGTTGAGCGGGCGCTCCTGGCCGGCGACGGTCTGACCGGAGTCGACATCATGCGACTCGAAGAAGGTCTCGACACCGGCGGAATCTACGCCGAAACTGTCGTGCCGATCAGTGCAAAATCAACAGCAGCCGAGCTGCGCTCCGAGTTAGTCGATGCAGCATGTGAGCTGCTTGTCAAAACGCTTGCTGTGCCGCTTGACGTCTGGATCGATAGCGCAGCGACTCAGATCGGCAACACCGTTTACGCGGCCAAGTTCACCAAAGAAGAGTTCGAGATCGACTGGACGCAACCGGTCGGGCACATTGATCGTCTCATCCGAGTCGGCGGTGCCTGGACGATGTTTCGTGGCAAACGCCTCAAGATCCATGTGGCCGATCTCGTCGAAGGAAAGTTGACTCCAGTGACTGTGCAGCCCGAAGGAAAAGGCCCAATGGAGTTCGCTGCATGGCGCAACGGCGCCCAGCCCACTGACGACGAATTGTTCGGTTCGCTGTGAGCATCTGGGACGCACCGACTGGGCCGGCCGCTGACTCATCGAAACCACTGAACCGCAAAGAGCGTCGTGCTGCACTGCAGAACAAAGATTGGAACAACAAGGGTCGAACTGATCCGGAGGCACGTCGCAATGCCGAGCACGAGCCACGAAGCGCCACGGGGCGACTCGAGAACGACAAAATCCCCACGGGGCATACCAACGCCCGGCAACTGGCGCTCGACGTCTTGCAACGGATCGAACACGATGGGGCCTACGCCAATCTGGTGCTCGGTCCGACGCTCACTGCGTCGAATCTGACAGACCAGGACCGTCGATTCGCAACGGAACTCGTCTACGGCTCCACGCGGATGCGCCGAGCATGCGATGCGATCATCGACCGGTTTGTCAGCCAACCGCCCGATGACGAAACCCGTTCTATTCTTCGGCTCGGCGCCTATCAACTCGCCTATGCGGGTGTTCCTGCGCACGCTGCTGTGAGCGCAACGGTCGACCTGGCACCCGGCAAGACGCGCGGCTTCATCAACGCAGTGCTGCGGCGAGTCGCCGACAACCCGATCTACGAGATGACCTGGCCATCGGAGGCTTCTCGGCTGAGCTATCCGAACTGGCTGGCAGATCGTCTGACTGCTGAGCTCGGTGATGAGGCTGTTGAGGCGATGTTGCAGATGAACGAGCCGCCATCGGTCACGACGCGCGCCGATGGCTACGTGCAAGACGAGTCGTCGCAGTGGGTTGCGGCCTCTGTTGAGGGCTCAGCAGGCGAGTTGGTGCTCGACATGTGTGCTGCGCCCGGCGGTAAAGCCACCGCAATGGCTGGCGAAGGTGCCATCGTTGTCGCAGCCGATATGCGACATCGGCGTTCCGAACTTGTGCGTGAGAACGCCGACAAGCTCGATCTTGACATTGCTGTCGTGACTGGCGATGGCACGGCCCCGCCGTTCCGCCCTGGAGTTTTCGATGCGGTCCTGCTGGACGCACCATGCTCTGGCCTTGGCGCACTGCGTCGCCGTCCAGATGCGCGCTGGCGCATCGAGGCGTCAGACATCACTGAACTTGCTGTTTTGCAGCGTTCGCTGCTGTCGGCAGCGGCTTCGCTCGTCAAGCCTGGGGGCCGGTTGATCTACAGCGTCTGCACCGTGATTGCTGAGGAGTCGATCGATCATCCGACGCCCGAAGGTTTCGAAGTCGATGATGCAACCCCGCCGGCGGGCGAGTGGCGGCCGTACAGCCAAGGCTGGCGCGTACTGCCGCACGATGCCGACACCGACGGCATGGTGCTGATTCGCTACCGTCGAATCGCATGAGCGACGCACTGCCCCGGCTGCAGGCCAAGGTCTTGACCTGCAGCGACGGTGTCATTCATGGCACGCGTGAAGACAAGAGTGGCGCTGCACTGGTCGAACATCTCACGAACGCTGGCTTCGACATCGTTGAGCAACGCGTCACCGCCGATGGCACTGGCAACGTGGCTGCCGCACTGACCGAGATGACCGAACAGTTCGCTGGTCTCGTCGTGTCGACAGGGGGCACCGGTTTTGCGCCGCGGGACCAGACCCCTGAGGGCACTCGGGCCGTGATCGAACGAGAAGCGCCGGGCCTGGCCGAAGCAATGCGACTTTGCAATCCGCTTGGCCGACTCTCGCGCGGTCTTGCCGGCATCAGGGGTAACGCCATCATCGTCAACACGCCAGGCAGTACACAGGGCTGCGTCGAACAACTCGATGCAATCCTTGACGTGCTGCCGCACGCCCTCCGGCTGTTGCACGACGCCGACAACTCGCATTAACCAGCCCCGGTTCATCTCACTCCTGTTACACCGTGAGGTCTCTGGCGAGCCGCCGCCGGTAACCTCAGGGGGTGCTTCGCGTCGTACTCCCCAAGGGATCCCTCGAAAAGGCCACACTCGAACTCTTCGAGGCCGCCGACCTGCCCGTCAACCGATCGTCGTCCGTCGACTATCAGGCGACAATCGATGATCCCCGGATCGAATCGGTGCGGATTCTTCGGCCCCAAGAGATCCCCACCTACGTGGCCGAAGGGCTGTTTGACATTGGCATTACCGGCCGTGACTGGGTCAACGAAACGGGCGCAGTCGTTGAGAGTCTCGGTGAGCTGAAGTACTCGAAGAACACCTCGAAGCCAATCCGCATGGTCGTTGCCGTGGCTGGCGACTCGCCGGCTGAGTCGGTCAAGGACCTACCGAACGGCGTCCGCGTGCAGACCGAATACCTCGAGTCAACTCGGCGCTACTTCGAAGCGAACGGCATCGAGGCCAACATTCGGCTGTCGTACGG
>CALAHA010000033.1 GCA_937891565.1 uncultured Ilumatobacter sp.
AGGGGAGCAGCGGATGCGTCCCGTTGACGAACACGTTGAGCAGGAAGCTCTCTGGTGCATCTTTGTCGGGGAAGAAAACCCAACCTGTGCTGTTACCCGCTTGCAACTGTTGGAACTCCCACACCTTGAGCAGCGCCCCGGCCGCTACGGCGAATACACCGACGAGCACAATCCACCTGCTGCGGAACGTGAACAGCAGTGCGGCGAGCGCGAACATTGCGCCGTAGAACGGAATGATCGTCCCGGGCCAGATGTCCTCGAGAAACAGTCCCCCCGCGTAGAGCAAGGCGCCGCGCCGGGCCAGTCTCCAGCGCATTTCGGTGGTGTCGTGGCCGCCGTTGCGCACCGCCCTGCGCGTCAGCAACGTGACGCCAACTCCTGCAACGAGCACGAATGTGGCGGCGAAACGCGACGACAGTGGCCCGGTCCACGGGTCGAACAGATCATTGGCCCAGCCGCCGCTTTGCTCGCCACCCCTGATGATCAGGTATCCGTGGTAGTTCATTGCCACGACGCCGATGAGTGCGATTGCTCTGACGACATCGGGGCCGGGCCGACGGCGCAATGAGCCTGCCGAAGTTGAGGTTGCCGTGCTGGTGTTCAGAGCCATTCGTACTCGTCGACGGCCGTCATGTGCATCGGCCGCTGGAGATCGACGCGATCGCCGATAGCCGGAGTTGGTGAGCCATCGGGGACGAACGTCATCGTCGTGTGCATGTGCGGTGCTTCGTGCAGGGCGAGGCGGGTGCGTTGGAAATGAAATGGGCTGAGGCTGCCGAGCTCACCCTGGTCGATGGCGGTAACGCCGTTCGCTGTGCCGGCACCAATCATCACGAGGTGCCCGTTGCCGCCGACGGGACCCATCCGGTAGCCGGCGTTGTCGCCAGCGTTGACTGAATTGACGTCGATGACGTCGGCAGTGAGGTGCAGCGCCCGCTTGTCGCCGTGCCACAACATTGTTCCCAGCCGCAACCTGTACGAATGGGTAGTCGGCAGTTGGGCGTAAGAGTCGAGGTCGAGGTGGCTCACCCAGACGGGGATTGCCGGGTCGATGGCCGGCAACAACTCGGTGATGATCGCAACATGTTCGGCGCCGGAGCCTGCGAGTTGCGGGTGGACGCTCACCCCGACGACCTCCAGCCCACAAGCAAGGACACGGTCGATGAACGCGACGTCGCGTCCGAAGCGCCGCATCGGGCTTGCCAACTTGACGAGAACGCGCCCATTCCAACCGGCGAGCGCAGCGAGGTGTTCGTCGGCTCCGACCGTGAGGATCGGGTTGGTGCTCGTCGGCGCAGCGAGTGTCGGAGTGAGGACAACGGGGGTCAACTCGGCGGGGAGGCCGTCCAGTTCGTGGATCGTGCCGACGGCCACGGTGTCGCAGAACTGGGCGGCGGTGTGTGCCAACCAGTTCCGACCGAACCCGTAGCCGTTTCCCTTAATAACGGGTACAAGACCATCAACAGTGTTGGCGATACGGGCGACCTGGGACCGCCAGATTGTCGAGCGAATCGTCAGCCGTACCGTCACGGTACGAACGGTAATCGTTCAACCCAGCAATCTGTGCCCACGATGCCGTTCTTCGGTTTCGCAGGTCGTGTTGTGACTGAGCCAACGCTGTCACCGCTCGGCGAGTTCGCGGGTTGCGATCAGCGAGTAACCGAACGTCGGGGCCATGAAACGAACTTCGGTCTCAGGGGAGTCCACGTGCGGTGTCGGATCATTCCTGACCACACACCCCACCCGTAGGCGACATCGGTCGGCGTCGCCGAGACGTTGAGCGCAACTGCACCGAATGCAACGAGCCGCATCCGCTGAGAGAAGAACGCCAGGAGGACGAGCGGCGGCCACCACACTCGTCGGAGCACAACACCGAGTTGCTGAAGGCCGCGGAGGTGGCTGTTGAGTGCTGTTCGGAGCGACCACGCCGTCGAGACATTGGGCAGCTTGTGGACAAGCGCCGCAACGCTCGCAGCAACTGTGACAGCGGCAACGGCCGGGTGGCCGGCCAGCGCGCTCAGCCATGAGCCGACGGCCCATCCGTTGGTGTGCATCGGCGCAAGCGCGTTGGGGTGGCGGATTGCAAGTGGTGCGGCGGCCGAGCCGTAGCCGGCTTGTTGGCGGAGCCGGTCGGGCCAGTTTGAGCGTGGCTCGTGCCACACCGCTGACGCCGGTTCGTAGCGGCAGCGCCACCCTGCCTGATCCAGTCGCCAGACGAAGTCGACGTCTTCGCCGAAACGTAAGGTTGGGTCGAATCCGTCGACCGCATCGAATGCATCGGCCCGCACAACGATTGCGGCGGCGGGGACGTAGCCGAGGCGCGTACCGGCTCGGATGCGGCCGGGTTTGTCCCCGAGGTCGAGCGGCGAGCCCGGTTCGCCTGCGACCCGCGGGGCAACCAGCGCGACGCTTGGATCGTTGAAGTGCGGGAGGAGCGGCGTCAACCAAGATTCGATGCCGACGTCGGCCAGTAGGTCGACGTCGGCATCGACGAATGCCACCAGCGCTGTAGTCGCAAGCGGGCGTCCGGCGTTGCGGGCGGCGCCAGGACCACTGTTGTTGTCGAGCCGGATTGTCGCGCCTGCAATGGGCGGGGTGGAGCCATCGTCGACGATGACTCGCCCGTCGGTCGCTGCGGTACCGCCAAGTTGCGGGGTGATCACCGTGACGTCGTCGACGGTGAACACGCTCGTTTCCTCGGGAGGGTTTTCGGAAGAGCTTTTGGGCGGGTATTCGGGCGGGTATTCGGGATGGATCGCGCCGGCGTCGAGCAGACGGTCGATCAGCGTCGACGAGGCGACGTTGGCGCCCCGCTCGATCTGCTCGGCGATCCGTGTGCCGGGCGCCGTGAGCCGAAAGATCTTGAGCGGAGATCCAGCGACGACGACGGGGCCGGTGCGCTCCCAGGTGGCGTCGATGGCAAAGTGCATCTCAGCTCGAGTGTTCGGAATCTTTCAATCCGAGGCGGGCGGCGGCGACTTGGATACGGACGTTGCCGATCGGCGTCGGGTCGATCGGCCGCCAGACCTCAATGGCATGGACGAGGTCGTTGACAAAGCTGACAATGAACTGGTCGCCTTCGGTGCCTGACGCTCCGACTGGATCACCGAGAACACCGGATGGACTGACTGCTTGCACGCCGTGCGCGCGTAGTTCGTCGATGTCGGCATCGATGCCAGGGGCCGCGAGTTCGAGTCGAACCAGGCCCGGATCGATTGCCAGCATGAGCGACGTTTCAATCCGACCGGCGTGGAGGTCTTGCGGCCCGCCGTCGGCGCGTCGCGGCCACTTCGGCCACCAGGACAAAACATGGCGACCTTCTGATCGAAGGGTGCGCGTGGCCGCCTCGACCGCTGCCGAGTTGCCGCCATGCCCGTTGACAAACACAACGCCAGCAGCCCAATCGGCACTGCGACCGAGTTCGAGAATGACCTGTGTCATCACCTCGGTGCCGATTGACAGCGTGCCGGCGAAGCCAGCGTGCTCGCCCGACGCGGAGACGGTGAGCGAGGGCCCGACCAGTAGTCCGTTGGTGAGGTGCGTGGCTCGCTGGACGAGCTCTTCAGCGATCAGAGTGTCGGTCGACATCGGGAGGTGCGGACCGTGCTGTTCGGTCGAGCCAACGGGAACGAGAACGATTGGTGTTCGGGTGCCGTCTTCGAACACGGGGTTGTCGACGAGTGTTTGCACCTCGTTCCATGTCGCCTCACCCAATCGCACCTGTCCATCATGCCGAACACCAGGCCGTTCCGTTACATCTTGCTCGGAGTGGGGGGGGTGAAGCGGCTGAGCGCGATCTGGCCGTCGTATGTGGCGAGCGTTCGTCGGTAACCGGAGATGACGCTTGCGTCGCGGAGACGTGCCGTCAGGCTGCGGTGTGCTTGCGGCGTTCGCGGAGCCAGCGGACCAGTTCGATCAGGCCAGTAATGCCGAGCGCTGTGGCGAATGCCAGCCAGAAGGCGAGCGTGTGATTGTTCTCGAAGGTCTGTCCGAACAGGTAGCCGAGCAACCCGGCGTAGGACGCCCAGATCGTGGTTGCCAAGGCAATCCAGGCAACGAACCACGAGCGTGGCTGCGAGGTCACGCCCGACGAGAGCGTCAAGATGGTGCGGCCACCAGGGATGAAACGGGCGGTGATCAACAGCATTCCGCCCCGCTTGCGGATCTGGCGACCTGCGCCGTCGAGCCGTATCTGGCGCGACGGCTTGCGAGCGGCCCAACTCTGCACTGTTCCTTTGAACTTGTCGCCGATCGTGTATGCCAGGTTGTCGCCGAGGAACGCGCCGAATGCGCCGGCAAAGATCACGAGGGCGATGCTCTGGTTGCCCTGTCCGGCCGCAACGCCGCCGATGATCACCGTGGTCTCGCTCGGCACCACCGGAATGACGGAGTCGAGGAGTGCAATGGCAAAGATCACCAGCAGGAACCACCAGTTCGACGAGAACTCGTCGAGTTTGTCCGTGAGATCAGTGACGATGTTGGCCAACATTCCCGTGGGACGTTATCTCTCGGACACCGGTTCGTTCTCGACACTTTGGGTTGATGCGAGCTCCACTCGCGGCAGGAGTGGCGTGGCAGCCGGCGCAACTGCTCAGGCGGCGGGGCGGAGGTCGCTGAAGGTGGTGCCGTGGGGTGGTGCCGGGAGGTTGGTGAGTTCTGGGTGTTTGGTGACCCATTGGTCCCACGTGTATTGGCGGTGCCGGCGCGGCTGTTCGGGCTTGGGTTGGGGTTCGGCCCATTGGGGGTCGGGTGCGTTGAGCGGTTTGATGACGGTGCCGTTGGGTGTGATGAGGTGGATTCGGCCGTGGCGGTCGCGGCGACCTGACAGTTGTTTGGTGTGTTTGCGTCGGTCGTGTGGTCCGCAGAGTGGCATCGAGTTGGCTTGGTTCGTTTCGCCGCCGTTGATCCAGGGTTCGATGTGGTCGACGTCGCAGAATTCGGCGGGGATGTCGCAGCCGCGGTAGCCGCATTGGACGGCCAGGAGTTGTGCTGCGTGGCGGGCTTTGCCGGTGAAGAGTCGTTGGGTGCGGCCCATGTTGATGATCACGTCGTGGGCGTCGACGATGACGCGTCGGATGCTGCCGTAAAGCATTGCTTTCATCGCGATGTCGGGGTGCAGTGCGACGCCGGTGGAGGTCGCGCAGCGCCGTGTGGTCGGGTCGGTCGCGGCCAAGTCATCGTGGTCGCGGTTGTGGTCGCGGTTGTGGTCGCGGTTGTGGTCGTTGGTGTCGTGATTGTTGGTGGTGAGGTCAAGGAATCCGTGGCGGGCGAGAACTTCGAGGCTGGTTGTTGCGTCGAGGATGATGTTGACGAGTGGTTCGGGGCGTTTCCCGTCGGCGGCTGCGGTGACTGATGCCATGAAGATTGCGTGGACTGCGTCGAATCGGCGTTGGTCGGCGGAGCGGGGCATGGGCTGAGCGAGTGCGTCGTTGCCGTACAATTTGCGTCGAGTTTCGAAGTCTTTGTGGGCTTCGGCTTCGACAGCCAGATCAAAGATCCGTTTCATCTCGGCAGCACTGAGTGGGTCGCCTCCGGAGGCGTGCATTGAGATGGCACCGTCGTCAACGCGGACGGATGCGGTGCGTTGGTCTTCGTGAAACTTTTGGTCGTTGAATGCGCCGTCTTGGTCGGCTTGGGTGATGAAGTGTTTGATTGCTGCAGTGAACTCGTCGTGTTCGAGCCGTTCGGCTTGGCTGACAAAGAGGGCCGCGAAGTCGGCGAACTGGTCCCCGGCACGGGGGTGTTGCTGGGCTGTTGCCATTGCGTCGACTTGGCCGGCTGAGATGCGACTGTTGGCGAATACGTCAGCGATCTCGGGGTGTTGGTTGAACAGTCGGGCGCGTCGTTTGATGCGGAGTGCGTCGGGCCCGGAACAGTTCAGTTGTTGCTTCAGGTATGCCTTGATTGTCGACTGTGAATGTTCTTGGAACAGCTGTCGGGCGTCGACAACAGCGGTGATGGCTGCGATGTCGACATCGGCCTCGTCACGCTTGCGTTTCGCAGCCGCCAGTGCAGTGTCAAGCACGTCGATGTTGGCGTCTGCCAACTCCTCGATCCGTACTGCGAACATGTGTCCGATTGTACCGCTTTGAACCAAACAAATTTACCCATCTACAAGGGGTGATGTCATCCTCGACAAGATTGGTGCGACGGTCCCAACAGGTCGTTCTGGGCGGTCGCCAGCGCGCCTCAGTCTGAGCGATGGAGGCCCGTCGGCGCAACCGAAAACAGCATCTCCAGCAGCGCGATGAGGCAGCGCTGCTGGCGCTGTGCGGTGCAACAATTTCTGAGATTTCTTCTCCGGCCACACGTCGGAGGCGAGCAGGGAATTATTCGGCGCCGCAGGGGTGCCGAACGCCAGGTTCAGCTCGAGAACCAGATGGTGCTGTTTGCCGGGATGACGCCGGTGGTGTGCATTTCGGCGGGCTCGCTGGCGAACACCGGTTGGGTGATGGCCAGTTCGGGGTGATCGAGGTCGAGCTGCACGGGCTGGTCGGTCGGGTTCACGACGACGACGAGATCGCCGCGGCGAACTGCGACGACTTCCGGGCTGATGTCGATCGTCTGCGCCTGAAGCGGCTGGGACACGGCGAACTCGTCACGGACCTCGCCGAGTGACCGGTACATGTGCAGGGTTGAGTTTTCGATGTCGTCGATCTCGGACACCGACCGCTCGCCCCATCCGGCCGGCTGCGGGAGCCACGGCTCGCTGACGGTGCCGTCGGCGCGGGGTGTGGAGAACCCGTACGACGACGATGCGTCATTGGTCCACGGCATCGGGACGCGACAGCCGTCGCGGCCGATCTCGGCGCCACCCGTCCGCTCGAAGACAGGATCTTCACGCCGGTCGGCCGGAATATCGAAGACCTCGGGTAGGCCGAGTTCTTCGCCTTGGTAGAGGTACAGGCTGCCGGGGAGAGCGAAAATCAGTGCGGTCATTGCCCGTGCCCGCCGTTCGCCGAGGGCGAGGTTGACTTCGGCGCGTGACAGGGCCAGGTTGTTGTTCGTCCACATTTCGGGGAGGTGTGCATCGGCTCGGCCGAGGCGGGTGACGATGCGTTGGATGTCGTGGTTGTTGAGTGTCCATGCCGGAGGCACTCCGGTATCGGCAAGGATCGCGATCGGGTCGAGCATCGCCTGTTCGATCGAGTGCTTCTCCCACGGGGTCAGCATCAGGTCGAACGAGAACATTTGGTGGAACTGATCGGGCTCGGTGAACGTCTTCACCAACTCGGGTCGGCGGACAGCGTAGGCCTCGGCGACCATCATCAGCTCGCGGTCCGGGTGGCTCAACTCGTAGTTGTCGATCGTCGTCCGGAACCTGCGCCACACGTCGTGGCCCTCGGGACGGAACACGGTGTACTCGTTCAACCAGGTGACGTCGAGCACGCCGACTTCGGGGCCGACCGGTGGCTGGTCGGGGAGGTCCGGATGCTTGCCGGTGCCAGCAACTGCGTCGACGCGGAAGCCCTCGACGCCGCGGTCGAACCAGAATTCGAAGATTTCGTGGAAGAGCTGATGGACATCGGGATGCGTGTGATCGAGGTCGGGCTGCTCACGGGCAAACGTATGGAGGTACCACTGGCCGCCCCTGCCGTTGTTGGCAGTCGGGTCGGTATCGAGGCGTGTCCAGGCTGGCCCGCCGAATGCTGACTGCCAGTTGTTTGGGGGTTCGTTGCCAGCGTCGCCCTTGCCGTCTCGGAAGTAGAAGCGGGCCCGCTCGGGGCTGTTTGGATCGGATGCGAGCGCAGCGATGAACCAGCGGTGCTCGATGCTGCAGTGGCTCGGCACGAGGTCCATGAGGATCTTGATGCCGAGGTCTCGTGCGTCAGCAAGCAGCGCGTCGAAGTCGTCGAGGGTGCCGTACTCGTCGTGGATGTCGAAGTAGTTGGCGACGTCGTAGCCGTGGTCGTGCTGGGGCGACGGATAGCACGGGTTCAGCCAGATGGCTTCGACCCCGAGCGATGCGATGTGGTCGAGCCGTGAGCGAATGCCTGCGAGGTCACCGATGCCGTCACCGTTGGAGTCCGCGAACGAGCGAACGTAGACCTGATAGATCAACGCGTCCTTCCACCACGGACGGGTGGAGTGACGTGTGCGGTGGTCGTTACTGGTAGCGGAAGGCTCGCTCATACACAGCGCAATGTAAGTACTTTCAGTCCTGTTGCAAACCCGTTCACTGGCCGCTCAGCAGCGACCTCAGGCGAGGGTGACCCGCAATCGCTGGCGAATGTCGGTCGCCGATGCCGCAATCACCAGCTCGTAGTCGCCGGCGTCGACGATCCAGCCGCCTGTTGCTGTATCCCAGCGCCGGAATGCCGAACGTGGGAACTCCAGCTGAGCCACGTGTGATGCGCCTGGCTCGACGACAAACTTGTCCCAGGTCTTCAGTTCTTTGGGCGGTCGAATGCAAGGCGCATCGATCGCTGCGATGTATCCCTGCACGACAACGGTTGCGACCCGGCTGCCGGTTGCTGCGACCCGGACCTCAACCGTGATGCCGTCAGCGGACTCGGACGTGACGACGGCCTCTCCCCAAGTTGCCGAGCCATAACTGAGGCCGTGGCCGAAGGCGAAGCGTGGAGCGATGTTGCGTGCGTCGTAGCCGCGGTACCCGATAAAGAGCCCTTCGCCGTACGCCTGGGTGCCGTTGCCAGCACTGTCGTGGTCGGGGCGATGGTGGAGGTAGGCCGGATGGTCGGCCAGCCGAACTGGAATCGTCGTCGGGAGGCGCCCGCCGGGGTCGGCAACACCGAGAAGCACGTCGACCAAGCTCTCGGCCTGCTCTTGGCCAGCGAAGAACGAGGTGAGGACGGCTCGTGCCGAATTGGCGTCGGCCGCGTCGGCCCAGTCCATTGTCACCGGCGAACCGGCGTTGACGATCACGGCGGTGCGCGGGTTGGCCGCAACGACTCGGCGCACCAACTCGTTCTGGCGCCCGGGGAGATCCATGGTGGTCCGGTCGAAGCCTTCGGTCTCCCATTCGTCGTTCGTTCCGACCATGACAACAGCGACGTCGGCCGCGGCAGCCGCAGCGACTGCTCGGTCCATGAGGTCGACAGGCTCGGGGGAACGGAACCCGACACGAAGCGCTGCGAACCCGTTCATTTCTGAGGTGGCCCAACGCAGGTTCAATGCGATTGGCACACCGGCAGTGCACTCGACGGTTGCAGTGGCTTCGACGCTTCCGTACCCGAAGAACTCCTCGCTTCGAGGCAGTTCCATCTGGGCGTCGTTGATGATCGTGGCGCCGTTGATGTCGATGATGAATGG
>CALAHA010000034.1 GCA_937891565.1 uncultured Ilumatobacter sp.
TCAAAATCGAACACGCCAGGTTTCGTGGTGGCCTCCACACGGCCGGCTTCAACACCGGCGTGATCGATAGCCGCCGCGCCCGCATCGTGTAGATCTTCCGGCAATGCTGTTCAGCCTGCGGTCAAAAGTGAACGTGTTGGCGGCACCATTCGTACATCGCGATGCCCGAGGCCACGCCCGCATTGAGTGACCGCGTTGAACCGAATTGCGTGATTGCGCAGGTCGCGTGGGCCGCTGCAAGCGCGGCCCCGGAGACACCGGGGCCCTCTTGGCCGAAGAGTAGGACGCATTGCTCGGGCAGGGCGGTCGACTCGATCGGCACGGACCCTTCGACGTTGTCAATCGCCACGATCGCCAAGCCAGCCGCAGTCGTCCACTCGACGAAGGCGTCGACGTCAACGTGGTGGTGCAGGTGGAGGTATCGGTGTGTCGACATCGCTCCCCTGCGATCCCAACGGTGCGGCCCGATGATGTGCACGGCACGAGCGAGAAAGGCGTTGGAGTTACGGATGACCGAACCGATGTTGAAGTCGTGCTCCCAGTTCTCGATCGCCACATGGAATCCGTGGCGATGGTGGTCCAGGTCGGCAACAATCGCGTCGACCGACCAGTACCGGTACTGATCGAGCACGTTGCGGCGGTCGCCTTCAGCCAGTAGTTCGGGATCGAAGTGCGGTTCGTTCGGCCATGGCTCTGGGTGCGGGCCGACGCCGACTTGGTCTGTCTGATCTGTCGCCACAACCGAACCGTACCGAAGGCCAGGCGGATCAACGGGTGAAGTCGTTTCGTGGCAGCGGTGTCTGGCACGATCGCCGGCATGGATCTGCAACTCAGCGGCAAGCGCGTCATCGTCACCGGAGCAAGCAAAGGAATCGGGCTCGCCATCGCGCGGGCCTTCCTCGTCGAGGGCGCTGAGGTCGCAATCTGCGCCCGAAACGCCGATGACCTCGCCACGGCTGCAGCCGACCTGTCGACATCGGGCACCGTGCATCACCACATCGCGGATATGGGGGTGAAGGGGGAGCCGGCCGGTTTCGTCGACTGGGCGGCCAGCCAAATGGGCGGCGTTGACATCGTCGTGTCGAACGTGTCCGCAATGGCTGGGCCCGATTGGGAGATGTCGTGTGCGGTCGACCTGATCGGCATGGACGCGCTGGTCCGTGCCAGCCTCGAGAAGATGGACGACCATGCCGGCTGCAACGTGATCTGCATCGGGTCGCGGGCAGCGAGCGTGGCGGCGCCGCGCATTGCTGCCTACGCCGGGGTGAAGGCGGCAACGGTCAGCGCAATGAAGACGCTCTCGCGCGAGGTTGCCCGGCGCGGCATACGGGCCAACGTCGTCTCGCCCGGCGACATCATCTTCGAAGGCGGTGTCTGGGGCAGGGCGAAGGAGGAGAACGGCAAGCTCTGGGAGATGATCGTGAAAGAGAACCCGTTCCGCCGGCTCGGTACGCCCGAAGAAGTCGCCGACGTGGTTGCTTTCATCGCGAGCGAGCGTTCGAGCTTCGTGACCGGCGCGAATATCCTCGTCGACGGTGGCGCCACCTCCGGGCTCCAGATCTGACCCGAGCCGATCGTCGCACTTGCGACGTGGCAAGGTGGGCGCATGCACACGTCGATCGACTCCTTGACCGGAGAGACGGTGGAACTGCTTCAGCAGTTGATCCGGAACCAGTGCGTCAATGATGGCCGACCCGAATCGGGTAACGAACAGGTCAGCGCAAAGTTGCTCCGCGACGAGATCGAAGGTCTTGGCCTCGATCACGAGTTGATCGAAACGGAACCCGGCCGCACGTCGCTGATCGCCCGCTACCCGGGCACCGACGCCAGCGCACCAGCGCTCTGCCTGATGGGCCACACCGATGTCGTGCCCGTCAACGCCGACGGATGGACCCACGATCCGTTTGGTGGTGAGCTGATCACGTCATCGGATGGGGTGCCAGAAGTCTGGGGCCGAGGTGCGGTCGACATGCTGAATCTGACGTCGTCAATGTTCGTGGCATTTCGCGACATCGTGCGGACCGGCACGAGGTATCCGGGCGACATCGTCTACTTCGCCGTGGCCGATGAGGAAGCCGGTGGCGTGCTCGGTGCAGCGCCGATCGTCGAGCATCACTGGGACTTAGTCAAGTGCGACTACGTTCTCACCGAGTACGGCGGCACGCCGTCGGTCAAAGACGGTGCGACCACTGTGCTGCTCACGACCGGCGAGAAACATTCCGCAGGCCGACTTCTGGTGGTCTACGGCACGCCCGGCCATGGATCGATGCCCTATGCGACCGACAATGCACTGGTCAAGGCAGCCAAAATTATCGACCGACTCGTCAGCTCGAAGGTCGTCCCGCGGATCGATGAGATGTTCAGGGCGCGAGTCAAAGCGCTCGGCCTCGACGCCGACATGGAGGCCAGGCTGACTGACCCGGCGCGGATCGACGACGCGCTCGCTGAGCTCCCGCCCGACCTCGCACGCAACGTGCACTCCTGCTGTCACGCCACGTACAGCCCAAACATCATGCGGTCCGGCAATAAGGCCAACACGGTGCCTGACGTTGCGAACCTCCTGATCGACGTTCGGCTGCTACCTGGCGAAACCCAAGACGATGCCGATGCGCATCTCCGTGCAGTGATCGGCCCCGACCTGCTTCCCTCGGTCGACATCGAGCCCGTCCGCGACGACTTGAACAACGGCACTGCGCTTTCGTCGACCGAGACCCCGATGTGGGGCGCACTGCGCGACTCGATCCAGATGGCGTACCCGAATGCGTCGGTGCTGCCGAGCCTCGTGACCGGTGCGACCGACGGCCGTTTTTTCCGCCAGCGAGGCGTGCCGGCCTATGGCGCTGGCCTGCTCAGTCATCATGTGACGCTCCCAGAATTTCTGAGCCGATTCCATGGGCACGACGAACGGATCGACATTGAATCGCTTCGTCTGACGACACAACTCTGGCTCGACGTGCTCGACCGCCTTTGGGTTTGATTGCCGAACCGCAACAACCAGGTCAGACCTCGGTGTGACAGTTCATGGGTTGAGGTAGCTCCGGAGGCCGTCTTCTGCGACTCCTGCGACTTTGACGAACAGGCTGTCGAGCTGCGCTGGGCTCAGCGGTGGATCTTCTTCCAGCAGTTCGAGCCCGGCTGAGTACGTGACGGTGCAGCCGGTGTCGGTCGGCTCGATCGTGATCACGTCATGGGCGCAGAAGACTGCATTGGTTCCTTCCATCACGAAGCGTGCTGGACGGTCCACTTCGAGAAGTTCGTAGACAACTGGAGCGGGCTTCCCATCGAATCCCACGACGGTGACTTCGTACCGCGACCCCACCTCGTGCCCACTGCCGTAAATTTGGCGAGGGTTGGTCACGCCCCGATCCCACTCGTTCACCCGGGTCAGGTTGATGAGACGATCGAACGCCGCGTCGGGTGCGAGCGGTGAGGTGATGTCGAACTGCTGGGTGGCCATTTGCCGAGATTGCCACACAATTGTGGCTCAACTCCTGTCCGGGGCGGTCGATAGAAAACGTATGAACATGCTGCAATGGGCACCCGTCTCGATCGCTACCGCTGCCCAACTGCACCCGGGAACAATCCTGGTCAGTGGATCCGGTGGCATCAAGATCCTGCGGTCTCGGAACAAGCTCGACAACGGTTGGAACTGTGCCGATGGCGCAGGGGTCGATGATAACGAGGCACTGAACACCGATCTATGGACTGCCTACACGCCGCAACAGCTTGCCGCGCACCTCGCCATGGCGGCGGAGCTGCATGCCTTGGCAGGAGTCCGCGAGCTCAGTGGAGGTCTCGCTACGTGGGACGCATGCTCAGGTCGCCGTTGTGTGCTTCCCAGGATCGCCAAGATCGTTCGCTGAACGCTCAGCTCGGCCAAGTGTCACTGACGCGGTATCCGAGTGGCCACGGGTCGCTCGGGTCTGTCTGGTAGGCGAACGTTCCGTATCGCCACGCTCGACCTGTCACCAACGGCACAATCGCGTCGACAGTGCCCACACTCGTGTCGGCTGCGATGAGACCAGTGAACTGCGAACCAATCACCGATCGCATCACGAGTTGGTCGCCGACGTCCATTTTGCCCTGTGTTCGAAGCAGCGCCATCCGCGCTGACACGCCCGTTCCGGTGGGTGAACGGTCGAGCTTGCCCGGCTCGACCACCACAGTGTTCATCATCTGGAGGACCCCATCGGCAGCGCGTTCGAGTCCGCCGGCGATCTGACAGAACGAGAAGTGTGTCCAGTCGATCGTCGGATGCTCAAACTGCAACTGAGCGTTCGCCGCGCGAGTGATGAGTGAACCCATCCGGGCGAGTTCTGCTCCGTTCTCGGGTCCGACGTTGAGGCCAATGTCGGTGGCGTCGACCATGACGAAGCTGTCGCCGCCCCATGCAGTGTCGACACGTAACTGTCCGACGCCGTCGACGTTGAGCGCGACGTCGCGCAGCGCTGCAAACGCCGGAACGTTCCGGATCGTGACAGCAGTGACCTTTCCGTCCGCGCAGGTTGCCTCAACATGGACGAGTCCGGCCGGGGCCTCGAGGGTGAGGGTCGTGGTCGGTTCGGTCATCGGCACGATCCCTGTTTCGAGAACCACTGTGGCGACACACATGGCGTTGGAGCCCGACATGAGGGGGGTGTCCATTGGTTCCATGATGATGAACCCGATGTCTGCGGCAGGGTCGATTGCTGGGACGAGCAGATTGACGTGCTTGAAGACGCCGCCGCGCGGCTCGTTGCCAATGATGTGTCGCAATCGGCCGTCGTTGGCAATCCAGCGCGATTGCTCGAACACCGAGTGGCCAGGTGGAGGGGCAATACCGCCGACGATGACGTCGCCAACTTCACCTTCGGCGTGGCATCCGACAACTTCGATTGGTCCGGTGACGAACTCCATGTCGCTCTGCATGGCGACATCGTGTCAGGCCGGAGGGAAGAATTGAGCAACACAAGGTGTCTGGCGCCTGTGGAATGTTGCAGACTACAAGTAATTCTAGTTGCGAATGTGAGCAGTGGAATCCAATCCAGCTGCAAGTCAATAGCGCTGTAAGCCAATCGAGGAGAACACGATGAGCCTGACAGAGACCCAACACGATCGCACCACACCGTCTGACCCCGCTGGGGCAGTGCGCACGTGGCTCGAGGAGAATTGGGACCCGGATCTGACGGTCGCGCAATGGTGGGAGAAGCTCGGCCTTGCAGGATGGTCCTCACCGCTACTTCCCGTCGAGGCGTACGGCCTCGGCCTGTCGCGGGCTGACTCGGTTGCCGTGATGCGAGAGATCGGCGCGTTTGGTGCGCTCGGCCCGCCCAGTGGCCTGGGGTTGTTGCTCGCGGCGCCGACGATTGCCACGCACGGAACGCAAGAACAGATCGACCTGTACGTGCGCGACATCGTCACCGGCCAGCAAGCTTGGTGTCAACTGTTTAGCGAACCTGGTGCAGGTTCTGACCTCGCCGGGCTGAGCACGCGAGCCGAACGTGATGGCGACGAGTGGATCATCAATGGGCAGAAGGTGTGGACATCCCTCGGCCAGACGGCAGACATGGGCATGTTGATTGCTCGCACCAACGTCGACGTGCCGAAGCACAAGGGCATCAGCTGGATGGCGATCGACATGCATCAGCCCGAGGTCGACATCCGTCCGCTGTACGAGATGACCGGGCACGCGATGTTCAACGAGGTGTTTCTCACTGATGCCCGAGTTCCCGTCGATGCGGTGATTGGCGATGTGAACAACGGTTGGGCTGCCACGAACACCACCCTGCAGGCCGAGCGCGCCGGCCTCGGCTCAGGCGGCTCGGGAGGAGCAGCGGGCGGCATGCCAGGCACTATCGCCGGCCAACTCGATCGTCGGGCCGGAGACCTCGTCAGGCCGAGCGATCCAAACAAGAAGGCCCCTCGGGCCAAAGCAACCCGCCCGAATCGGTCGGTGCTGTTTGACTTCGCCAAGACCGCCGGAAAAATCAACGATCCGCACGTTCGCCAAGACCTCATGCGTCTCCACACGATGAACATCATCGGCGGCCTCAACGCCCAGCGCTTGAAGGCGATGCGACAGCAAGGCAATGACATTCCGGGAATGGCCAATATCTCGAAGCTGCAGATGAGCGACATGGTGCGCCTGACTCGCGACCTGGGCCTCGGGATCGTTGGGGCGAACGGCATGTTGCACGCCTACACCGATGCCCAACGCGAGTCGCTCAACGAGGCAATAGGCAACCCGCTGCTGGGCATGGTCACCGGCCCTGCGCTCTATGCGCAGGCTCCACCGATCTACGGTGGAACCGACCAGATCCAGAGGAACATTATTGGTGAGCGAGTGCTTGGGCTGCCGAAGGAACCGAATCAAGACAAGGTCCTGCCGTTCTCCGAGCTCCCAAAAAAC
>CALAHA010000035.1 GCA_937891565.1 uncultured Ilumatobacter sp.
TGTCCTTGTTGTTCTCCCACAGCGCACGGCCGCAGCCGTTGGTCTGGCCGATTTCGTCCATCTGTGTGACCACGGCGTTGTATTCGCGAAACTGGGTCCGGGCTTCGTAGCCGCCCCAGTTGTAGCGAGTCCATCCGTCGGCGACGGCACGGCCCGCATCGGCCGTCTTGCGGAACGGGCCCCACGCGTACACGCTCGTGGCGACAGTCTCTTCGGTCCCTTCCGTCACGATGACTCGACCGTCGAACGGCAGAGTCTCGTACATGAATCCGAAGACGGTGAGGCAACTGAGCCCAATCGCACTGGCGGCGAAAGCGCCTTCGAACGGAGTGAGCTCGTAGCTCGCGAGCCGCCGACGGGCGCCGTTGAAGGCCCACGTGATCAGCTCGAGCGCACCGATCACCATGAGCATGTAACGCAGTAGGTAGACAAACGGCAAGAGACGCGGGTTCCACAGCAGGCCGATGCCCGGGAGGCTGTCACGGGTGACATAGACGAGCACGACGAACACCCAGGTGATCACACCAAGCGCCGCGCCGGTCAGATTGCGGCGCATGATCATCGCAAGGAATCCGATGATCGCCAGGCTGGTGATCACGAAGTCGAGCGCTGTGGTCAGCGGGAAGAACATGTCCCAGAACGAGTCGGTGGAGCTACTCGGGCGGAACCCGTACTTCATGTCGGTCATGAACTCGTGGCCGAACAGGAACGGGCCGACCCACCAGGCCGACAGCAGCAGCGTGGTGACACCGGCGCTCACCGCATACCAGGCACGTTTGGCGTCGATCCAGATGAACGACAAGACAATCGCGCTGACGGCGACGAAGATCAGAACGATGCCGTGCGACACGGCTGCAAGCGACAAGACCACTGCTGCCCACACGCGAAAGCGGCCAGTCCGGAGCCCATGTGCGAGCAATCCGAGCCCGAACATTGCCAGCGTGAGAGCGATCGAGAACGAGTACTCGCCAGCCATCGTCGACTTGACGTTGCCGCCATAGATCTCAAAGCTCTCGTCGAGCAGAAAGCAGAGACTGGCAAAAGCGAACAGCTCGGGGATCGGCTGACGGAACTTGGCAAGTCGACCGAACGCCCAGCAGGCCAAGGGAAACAGAAGCAGTCCCGACGCTGCCACGATCTTGAAGGCGACGCCGTAGGGGACGAATGGCACCGCATCGAGAAGCACGATTGCCAAGGCCGGAATGACCATGTAGAAGCGGTACAGCGGGAGGCCGCCGTACCAGTCCATGCTCCAGCCGCTGAGCTGGAGGTTCGGAAGAAGGTAGTCACGCAGAAACGCCGGAGCCCAGACGTGAGCACCCATGTCGCCGCCTGTGGGCGTCGTGTTGTCGAGCAGCAGGTCGCGGCTTGGAGAGAGCGGGTTGAAATGGACGACCAGCATCACGATGACCGTCGTGGTCACCAACGAGGCAGACGTGATCAGTACCCGAGCAACTCGCTCATTGGTCCAGTCCCGATTCCACCATGCAGCCGGACGATGCAGCACACGCTGGACCACACGTCGTCCGAGCGCAACGTCGCCGTCGGAGGATTCACCAGCGGTTGACCCTCGGCCAAACCAGTCCGCGAACTCGTCGGGGTCGTCGTCGCCCGAACCGGCGGTGGGAGGCTTCACTTCATCAGACATACAACGCAGACCATTGTGACAAACCCAACTCGACTCACGGTGTCACTCCGTCATTGTTCATGACACGGTTCCGACAGCGAACCGTCAAAGAACAAGGATCAGGCCGGTCACGTTGAACCCGATATGGGCCATGATCGACATGCCGAGGCGCCCAGTGACTTGGGCGCAAATGCCGAGGATCAGACCGAACACGAACAAGCCGGGGTACTCAACGGGTCGGAAATGGATCAACGCGAACAACGCTGCAACGCCGACCACGACAAGTGTGTCGTTAAAGCGAGCGAGCAGTGAACGCTGCAGCAGTCCTCGGTAAAAGAGTTCCTCGACGATCGGAGCACCAAACACGACGAGCACAAACAGCAGCACCGTCATCAAGCCACCCGCCCGATCGACGAGACCTTCGGCGTTTCGTTTCAGCTCGTCGTCTGCAAACACTTTCGGCCAGAGATTCTCGAGCGGGAAGTACACGAGGCGGATCACGACGAGCTGAGCCAACACGCCGATACCGAGTCCAACCGCATCGATCGGCAACATCGAGATGCCGAAGTCGTTCACTGGATCGGCGGTTCCAGAACGCTCCGAAACCGTCCACATCCCTGCGATGTAGGCGCACCAGGTGGCCGTGAGTGCGATTGCCAACACACCAATAGGGGTGTCGGTTCCCCCGGTCTCGCCGAAAATGGTGAGCACGATGGCCGACAGCACCTGAGCTGCAAACCAGGCTGCAAAGAATGCGACAACCGCGCTCGACGCGTCGATCGGCGACAGCGTCTGCGATGGACGGATCCCGCTGCGCACCACAGGCTTGCGCTGATCGGTCACCGGCACAAAGCTAACGGCGCCCGGCCGCCCGCGCTGCTGTCGCTGCTGAAGCGACACCGTTTTGGCTAGGCAACGCTGTATGCAGCCAGGCTGATCGTCACCCGACGGTCGTCGAGGTGCCAGCCGCTGGGCACGCTCAGGCGAGCCGCGTGGCGGGCACACATGTCATACGTGTGCGGATCGCGCTCGAAGAGCAATTCTTCGATCCAGGCATGCGACTGCCCGTAGGCGTACGTGAGCGTGCATTCGGCGCGCTCGGAACATCCAGTACGCGTGCACTGACGTTCGGATGCGATTGCCACTGCGGGCCGCACGTGTTCTCCGGTGTAATGATTCGTGTGTTTCATGGTCCCTGCTACCCCAACTGTCCCGACTGTTGACCCGCCCAACTGTTGATCTGGCGGAAATGACAGTCCTGAAATTAGACGCCAGAACAGCTCGGGTGGCGGATGGTCACCCTTCGCGCGATGTTGTCCAACGATTCGCGCGGTGCGTGCGACGACCTCCAAACGCCCGTGAACTGGAGTCAACTCGAGCGATCTCGGGCTTTCGGGATCCTTTCGCGGTCTTGTGCGGTCTTGTGCGGTCTTGTGCGGTCTGTCGCACCGCTTGATCGGGCACACCCTCCGAATCGCCGTACAATGGACTCATGAGCAACCTGCCTCCTCCCCCGCCTCCGCCGCCTCCCGGCCGTGGCCGCGGTCCGCAGCAACGCAACAAGAACGAGCAGTACTCCGGCAAAGACGTCAAGCCTGACGGCACGCCCGCTGGGAAAGGTCCGGGTAGTTGGCCAAAGTGGGCCATCTACGTCATGGTCGGCGTACTCGCCGCAGCCATTCTGGTCCCCAGCCTGTGGCCCTCTGATAACGGTGAGTCGCTGGAGTATTCCGAATGGCGTGAACTCGTCGTCGACGGAGAAATCTCATCAGCCGAGATCAACACCGGTTCCGGCAAGATCACCGGCGAATTCAACAACGCAGACAAATACATCACCTCTGGTGGAGGCGAGCGCGGTGTATCCGAGGCCGACGAAGCCTTGCTCATTGCTCAAGACGTCAACTACAAGTTCATCCCGCCAAGCAGCAACTGGCTCCTGGGCCTCCTCTCGGTCTTCCTGCCTATTGCTTTGATCATTGGTTTCTTCGTCTGGATGCAGCGCCGTGCGCAAGGTCAAATGGGCGGCGTCATGTCAATCGGCAAGTCGAAGGCCAAGGCGTACGACGCCAGCCGCCCCTCGACGACGTTCGACGACATCGCCGGCTATGACGGCGTGAAGCAAGAGATCACCGAGGTGGTCGACTTCCTCCGGATGCCTGATCGGTTCAAGGAAATAGGCGCCCGGGTCCCCAAGGGCATCCTGCTCGTCGGTCCTCCCGGCACCGGCAAGACCCTCTTCGCCCGCGCTGTCGCTGGCGAGGCCGGAGTCGGCTTCCTCAGCGTCACCGGTTCCGACTTTATGGAGATGTTCGTCGGTGTCGGCGCCAGCCGCGTTCGCGACCTGTTTCAGCAGGCCAAGCGCATGGGCAAAGCCATTATCTTCGTTGACGAAATCGACTCGATCGGCCGTAAGCGTGGTGCCGGCCTCGGCGGAGGCCACGACGAACGAGAGCAGACGCTCAACCAAATGCTGGCCGAGATGGACGGCTTCGAGGCCACCGAGGGCATCGTCATCCTCGCTGCTACCAACCGCCCTGACATTCTCGACCCGGCGCTGCTGCGCCCCGGTCGCTTCGACCGTCAAATCGTGGTTCCGCTGCCTGAGTGGAGCGAACGCAAAGCCATCCTTGAGGTCCATAGCCGTGACAAGCGGATGGGCCCTGACGTCGACATGGACACGATGGCTCAGGCCACACCTGGCATGTCGGGTGCCGACCTTGCCAACCTGGTCAACGAAGCAGCGCTCGTCGCAGTCCGTCGCAAGTCGAAGCAAATCGAACGCATCGACTTCGAGAACGCCCGCGATCGAGTCGTTCTCGGTGCCAGTCGTGAGT
>CALAHA010000036.1 GCA_937891565.1 uncultured Ilumatobacter sp.
TCGCTGTTGCAAGCGCCGACTGTGGATGGGTTCCCCGTGCGACACGGTACGCGCTACGTACCGCTAGCGCCTCGCGAACCTCGGGGCCAACGTCGTCAGCAAACTCGGTGCGGTAAGTGTCATCGGTGGTCAGAACGACAGTGAAGTACATGCCAGAGAACGATCCGAGGAATACCGAGACCCGGAGCAAAGGCTCGGACAGGATGAGCGGGCGGCCGCCGAAGGACCAGTCGGCGAGGATATGAATTTCGTCGAGCCGGGTCCAGCCGAGGGTGGTTGCCTCGGTGATGGCAAAGAAGCCGAAACCGACGAAGAAGCCGGTCAGTGCCACTGTGACCAGGGTGATCTGCAAGGCCTGTCCGAACAAGACGATCAAGCCAATGTTGAACCGCTGGCGCAGACGAAGCCGGTCTTCGACAAGTTCGCCAGTGGGGGTCGCCAGCGCGGCCGCTGGAGTCCCTTGCAAGTGCTTATCAATATCGCTCCATGACTCGAACGACCGCATCGCGCGGATCACCCCTGGGACCCGGCTCAACGCGAAGGTCACTCCGAGCGACGCGAACGTCAAGATCACCACGACGTAAGCCCAGCCGTTCAACGTGCCGGCCATCTCCCAAACTTCGGCGTTGATGAACAGGAAGGTGTTGAACAGCAGAAGCAGAGGGAGCGCACGGGCGACGAGCGAACCGAGCCCGGTCAACTGATGACGGCCACGACGCAAACCCCATCGTGTGAGCGGCCCGAGGCCATATGAAGACCAGATGTAGATCGCGCAAAGCAGGACGGTTGCGGACAGGACGCTCTCGATTGCATCGCCGGTCTGCTCGAACAGCAGGGCGGGGACGGCCGGGCCAAAGAGGAAGAGTGCGAGTTCCGGCGCATCGATATCGGTGGGCCGGGCGAAAGCCGGGACGCCGCGTAGCCGATTGGACAACACCCAGGCGGCCAACAGCATGGTGATGACTGCCACGGCGACGAAGAGATTCCGTTTGAGCGACCACTCGGCCAGGTTCAGCGCATTGAGTCCCTGCAGCAGATATGCGACGACGAGGAGCGGTAGTGCGCGGGTCCAGGCATCGAGCATGGATCCGTCCGTTTTCCGCTCGACGAAGTGCGGAACACCGCGTTCGACGAACCAGAGCTCAATCACCCGCAGATCGGGTTGTGCGGTGTGGTCATCGGACACGTCTCGCACGGTACTTCCTCTGTGATCAGTGGACGCGGCGAGCAGTGATGCAAACGGTTCGTCAAATCTCTTGGAAGGGGGACCGGAGCGCCGATAAGCATTCCAGATGGCTCGTATCCTGGTGACAGAAGAAATTGCTGACGGTGGACTCGAACGGCTTCGTCAAGCCGGTCACGATGTCGACATCCAGGTCGGCAAGTCTGTCGAAGAACTACTCACGATCATTCCTGGTGCCGCAGCCTTGATCATCCGCTCAGCGACACAGGTCGATGCAGAACTGCTCGCAGTTGCGAACAATCTGATGGTGGTCGGCCGTGCAGGCATTGGCCTCGACAACGTCGACGTCGCTGCCGCCACCAAGCAGGGTGTCATGGTCGTCAACGCACCGCAGAGCAATATCGTGTCGGCGGCCGAGCACACGATGGCACTGCTCCTCGCCACGGCGCGCAACGTCCCGCAGGCGCATGCCGCCCTCGTCGCTGGCCGCTGGGAGCGCAGCCGCTGGACCGGCGTCGAGCTCGTCGACAAGACCCTCGGTGTCGTTGGTCTCGGCCGCATCGGCAAGCTGGTGGCTGACCGTGCCAGGGCGTTCGGCATGCGGATCGTCGCCTATGACCCCTTCGTCTCGGAAGACCGCGCAAAGGTGATGGGTGTCGAACTGATGACCCTCGATCAACTGGTGGCCGAGTCGGACTTCTTGACGGTCCACCTCCCTAAGACGCCAGAGACGCTTGGCCTTATCAATCGTGACCTGCTACTGAAGGCGAAGCCTTCGCTGCTCGTTATCAACGTCGCCCGCGGCGGCATTGTCCACGAAGGCGATTTGGCTGACTGCATCCGCGACGGCGTGATTGCCGGTGCCGGTCTCGACGTGTTCTCGACCGAGCCGATGACCGAGTCTCCGCTGTTTGAGCTGCCGAGCGTCGTTGTCACCCCGCACCTCGGTGCGAGCACCAACGAAGCCCAAGACAAGGCCGGCGACACCATTGCCACCATGGTCGAGCTTGCACTCGCTGGCGAGTTCGTGCCGTTCGCAGTCAACGTCGATGCAGCCGAAGCGAACGAGACGATTCGTCCGTACCTGCCGCTCGCCGAGCGTCTTGGTGCGTTGTTCGTCTCGCTGAACGGTTCGCTCCCCAAGACGCTTGAGGTCTGCACCGAAGGTGAAATCGCTGGCTACGACACCCGCATCCTCGAACTCGCTGTGTTGAAGGGCTTCTTTGGGGCCATTTCGGACGAACCTGTCACCTACGTCAACGCACCACAACTCGCCAAGGAACACGGCGTCGAAGTGCGTGACGTCAACTGCGCCACGGCAGCCGACTACGTCAATCTCCTGACTTTGCGCGGCGGCGAGCATTCGATCTCGGGCACGCTTTCGGGCCCGCGGAATGATCAGCGCATCGTCAACATCGACAATGTCCCATTTGATGTGCCGCCGGCCGACCACATGGTCGTCATCATCAACGACGATCGCCCAGGCGTCATTGGCACTGTCGGGACACTCCTCGGCGACGCCGAGGTCAACATTGCCGACATGGACGTCAGCCGAGTCGAAGGCTCCGGCACGGCAGTCATGCTGATTGCCCCGACCGCTGCTATCCCCGAGGCAACACTCGCTGCGCTGCGTGCCGCCCCCGGCATCATCGACATCAAGACCCTCTAATCATTCGGGGCGGTCCGTCACACTCAGGTCCGTCACACTCAGGTCCGTCACACTCAGGTCCGTCACACTCACCCTCTGAAACCGGTCAGACCGAAGCGTGACAAGAACGTCACGTTCGGTTTGTGCTGATCGTGAGTGAGGCTGCGGTGCGCTGCGCTTCGGCTCGGGCAGCCTCTGCGAAATCTTCGCCGTTGCTGGCGTAGAGCACCGCTCTTGACGAGCTGACCATCAGCCCGCTGCGTGCGGCATTGGTCCCGTGCTCGACAACAGTCGCGGCATCGCCGCCCTGGGCTCCCACGCCGGGCACGAGAAACGGGATGCTCGGTGCAACGGAGCGCACCTCGGCGAGTTCTTCCGGGTAGGTCGCGCCGACGACGAGACCGCAGTCGCCGAGCTGGGACCATTCGTTGGCGACCCGTTCCGCCACGTGCATGTAGAGCGGCTTGGCACCGTGCCCGTCAGCAGTAACCAGCGACTGGAAGTCGTCGCCGCCGCGGTTGCTCGTGCGGCACAGGGCAATGACTCCGCCACCACCGTCGCCAGTGTGTTGGAAGAATGGCTCGACCGAGTCAGTCCCGAGGTACGGGTTGACGGTGACCGCGTGGGCTGAATATCGGCCGAATGCCTCGCGGGCGTAGTGCTCGGCGGTTGAGCCGATGTCGCCGCGCTTGGCGTCGAGGATCAGTGTGACATCGGGATAGGTCTCGCGGATGTACGTGCAGATCCGTTCGAGCGCAGCTTCTTCACGTTGGCTCGCGAAGTAAGCGATCTGCGGTTTGAAGGCGCACACGAGGTCGGCAGTCGCGTCGACGATTGCTCG
>CALAHA010000037.1 GCA_937891565.1 uncultured Ilumatobacter sp.
CGGCAACGGCTACCTCGGCATGCGCGCCAACCCGGAAGAAGGGCGCAACGCTCACTCCCACGGCACCTACGTCAACGGGTTCCACGAGACCTGGCAGATCAAGCACGCCGAGAACGCATACGGATTCGCCACGACTGGTCAGACGATCGTCAACGCTCCCGACGCCAAGCTGATGAAGCTGTACGTCGACGACGAGCCGCTCCTGCTCGAAAGCGCCGAACTCATCGACTACGAGCGAACACTCGACTTTCGTACCGGCGAGTTGACTCGTAGCTTCGTTTGGCGGACGCCCGGCGGTAAGCGGGTCCGTGTGGCTTCCACGCGCCTCGTGAGCTTTGAACACCGCCACGTCGCAGCGATGACGTTCGAGGTCACGCTGCTCGACGACGCCGCGCCCATTGCCATCTCCTCGCAGTTGATGAACCGGCAAGACGGCGAGGACGAATATCACGTTCAGGAAGCGGCGCTCGGAGAGGGCGACGGCACCACCGATCCGCGGCAGGCCAGTCAGTTCGCCGATCGAGTGCTCGAGCCAATGTTGAGCGAGCACGACGGCGACAACACCGTCCTTGGCTACCGCTGCGTCAACAGCGGGATGACGTTAGCCGTCGGCATGCATCACGTCGTCGAGACCACCGGTGAGGTCCACATCGAGTACAGCACCGAAGCCGACCTCGCCAAGACCGTGTTCACCGTCGAGACGCAGCCTGGCGACACAATCCGAATCACGAAGTTTGCGTCCTACCACTCTTCCACTGGTGTGCCAGCGGAAGAGCTTGCTGACCGTTGTCGACGGACCCTGCAGCGCGCCGCCGACGATGGTCTCGACCAGTTGCGTTCCGAACAACAGTCGTGGCTTGCCGATTTTTGGGCTGCATCAGACATCGAGCTGCGTGGCGATGATCGAGCGCAGCAGGCGCTGCGGTGGAACCTGTTCCAGCTCGCCCAGGCTTCTGCACGGACGCACGAGCAGGGCATCGCCGCGAAGGCTGTCACCGCCGGCGGTTACGACGGGCACTACTTCTGGGACACCGAGGTATACGTCGCACCATTCCTCGCCTACACCAACCCACAGGCCGCCCGGAAGGTCCTTCGCTTTCGGTGGCAGATGCTCGACGCCGCGCGAGCGCGCGCCAAGATGCTCAGCGAGAACGGCGCGCTCTACCCGTGGCGCACCATCAACGGCGAAGAAGCGTCGGCCTACTACGCCGCTGGCACCGCGCAGTATCACATCAACGCAGCGGTGGTCTTTGCGCTTCGCCGCTACCTCGACGCAACGGGCGACATCGAGTTCCTCGCACATGAGGGCGCCGAGATTCTCATCGAGACCGCGCGAATGTGGGCTGATCTTGGCTTCTACAACACCAACGGATCAGGCAGCTTTCATATCCACCGGGTGACCGGCCCCGACGAGTACACGACCGTCGTCAACGACAACACGTACACGAACGTCATGGCACGTTTCAATCTCCGCTACGCAGCACGCACGGTGCGTTTCCTCGCCGAGTGGAACCCCGAAATGTTCGAACACGTGCAGCGCTCGACCGAGCTCGACCTCGGCGAACTCGATACGTGGGATGCAGCTGCCGACGCGATGCACATCCCCTTCGACGAAGAACTGGAGATCCATCCACAAGACTCCGAATTCCTCGACCTCGAGCCGTGGGATTGGAAGGGCACACCACCCGACAAGTACCCGCTGCTCCTGAACTTCCACCCGCTGGTGATCTATCGACACCGAGTGCTCAAACAGGCCGACGTTGTTCTTGCGATGTTCCTGCGCGGCGAGCAATTCTCAGAAGACCAGAAGCGGCGCAACTTCGACTACTACGACCCGATTACCACTGGAGACTCATCGCTGTCAGCGTGTGTTCAGGCGATCGTCGCGGCCAACATCGGCTATGAAGACGTCGCTGTTGACTACTTCCAGCAGGCCTTGTACCTCGACCTTCACGACTCCCACGACAACACCGCTGACGGCGTCCACATCGCATCGGCCGGCGGCGTGTGGGCCGGCATCGTGTACGGCTTCGCCGGGTTAGTCGAACGTGGCGACTTCATCGAGTTCACTCCTCGCCTTCCAGCAGCGTGGGATGGCGTCACGTTCCACCTGACGCGACACGGCTCAAAGGTCCGCGTCGACCTCGATCACGACGGCTGCACGCTCACCCTGGCAGATGGGCTCGGCGTGCCGCTCCGTGTCGAGGGCGAACGCGTCGTCGTGAGTGCCGACAATCCTGTTCGGATCGTCGGACAAATCAACAAGTAGGAAATTCCGTCCTCCGAGCGCAATCGAGGCCGACCACTTGCCGCCACATGGCACAAGGTTGGTCGACCTCGGTTACCCGTGGGTAATGTGGATCTCCATGACTGATCTTGGATTCGACGGCAAAGTAGCGATTATCACCGGCGCCGGTGGTGGCCTGGGTAGGCAACACGCACTGATGATGGCGGCTCGCGGTGCGCTCATTGTGGTCAACGACCTTGGTGGTTCTGTCGACGGTTCGGGCAGCGACAAGGGCGCAGCTCAACTGGTCGTCGACGAGATCACCGCAGCCGGTGGCGATGCCGTTGCCAACACCGATTCGGTCGCCACCCCTGAGGGCGGCGAAGCGATCGTCAAGTCCGCTGTCGATGCCTACGGCAAAATAGACATCGTCATCAACAATGCCGGCATCCTTCGCGACAAATCGTTCCACAACATGACCCCCAACCTGGTCGACCCAGTTATCGACGTCCACCTCCGCGGGGCGTTCAACGTCACCGGTCCGGCCTGGAGGCTGATGCGCGAGCAGGGGTACGGCCGTATCGTGTCCACATCGTCGGCTGCCGGCATCTTTGGCAACTTCGGACAGGCCAACTATGGCGCAGCGAAGATGGGCCTCGTCGGCTTCACCAACGTCCTTGCCGTCGAAGGTGCAAAGTTCAACATCAAGGCAAACGCCATTGCCCCGCTCGCCTACACCCGCATGACCG
>CALAHA010000038.1 GCA_937891565.1 uncultured Ilumatobacter sp.
ACACGCAGACGCGAGAGTAGATCGTCACGGTCGACATAGCAGCCAGTGAGGACTCGCGATCCGGCACCCGGATCGAATGCATCGCGACCATGCAACATTCGCCGATTGTCGAAGCCGATGATGTCGCCGGGCTCGAAACGGGAGCGCAGCATGAACCGTTCGTCGTGGGCCACACGCGAAAAGATGCGCATCGCGTCGTAGGCGCGCGGTACGTCGGCAGTTGACATATCCGGGGCAAGCCGGACCGGATAGAACGCACGCATGGTCAACTGTAAGCCCAGCTGACCGTGGTCGATGACCGGGCCGATCCAGCGATGGTCGCCGTCGAGCGCCCGGTTGGCGAACACCCAGTTCAAGGTGGTGAGCGCCTCGTACTCGGCCGGATGATTCGCTTCGAGTTCGGCGACGACGGCGAGCCCGTCGGTCATCCGTGATGCTCCACCTGCGACCGTGTTCTCGACGCAGTGCAGAAACTGGAAACCGGGCGGCGTCTCGCGCGTCGGGAGGTCGGCGTGTTGGCCGAGATTCAGGCCCGTGTTTGCTGTTGAATCAGCGTCGAGACGGGCCTCGACCGTGAAGATGTTGCCGAAGTTCGACCCGCGAATCGGGCCAATTCGTTGAATCAGCGTTTCGAGAAACGCCCGATCGGCCGGAGTGTTCCGGAGTCGGGCAAAGCCGTACGTGTGCATTGCTCGTAGCCAGTCGCCGAACACCACAGTGTCATCGAGCACCGATCCGCCATCGAAAGACGGCGGTTCGTCGAGCATGTCGGTCGTCCAGACTGTCAACGGACCAGGAACCGCTTCGGGTCGATGACTCTGGGTAGCGACTGCCCGCAACCATCCGGGGTGAACAATCGACTGCACACCATCGCGCCAGGTCAACTCGAGCGCCCCGTCATCGGTTCGTCGAGCGGTCGACAGGAACGATGCCTCAGGCAAGTCGGCTGGGTCGACTGTGCTCTCTCGGGTGACTGGATCGATCGCTCGCGAGTTCTCGAAAAGCCAGAGCGAGTAGCAGTCGAGATCGAGCCCATCAGCCCAGATGACATGTACGTTCGGCAACACGCCGTCAACGATGCTGATCGGCACCCACGTATACGTAGCAAAGTCCGGAGTGGGCATCACCTCAATCATCGCCAGCGAAGATTACATGGCTCAGCCGAGGGTCCGCGCCGTCTCACTCAGCACCACAGCTGAGCGGTCGGCCGGCAAGGTCCGGGCCAGCCGGTCGCCGGTGTCGATCGTGACCCCCAGCCAGTAGCTCTCGTTCCGAAAATGATGGAGCCGGTGGTTCTTGGCGAGCTGGGAGTAATAACGGGAGCGGGGTCGATACCGCGAGTGTACGAGCAGGTGGACCCACTCGTAATGCAACAGTGCACCGAGCCCAGCGGACACAACGGTGGCCCCGATCGCTCGGGCTGAAGAAATGCCGAGCAGTGAAAGGCCGCCCGCTGCAACGGCCACCGGAGCAATGATCGCCAGACACGATCCAATCGCATTCGGTCGACGCAGCAGTAACCACTCCATGTCATCCGGGTCACGGTGGTGCCGCTCGTGAGAGTCGCGTGTGCCCAGCAGTTCGGCCAGCGTTGAGCCGGGCTCGGCATGCAGTAGTCGACGGTGGATGACCCACTCCACCGGGCCCAATGCAACAACGACCGCGAGCACCCCAAGCGCGTCGCCGAACGACCAGTTGCCCAATGCCAAACGGACGACAGCCGAGAAACAAGTCGCAACGATAACCACGCGGCAAGACGCTGATCGGGCGAAGGAGCGGACCGCTTCGCCGAGCGAGGTGATGTCCCTGGCGCGGTGCACAATCACTACGGTACGTCAGGCGTCCGCTGGATGCAGATCGGTGCTTCCAACGTTGGAAAGGACGTCTGACTCACGCGGCGTGAAATTCGGTGGCGGGTGGGTTGATGTTGCCGCGGCCACGCGGCGTACAGTCGCCTGCATGACGACGATTGAAACGCCAGCCGACGCTGCCCCCAAGAAGGAGCGCTGGACAGCGCAGTGGAAAGAGCTGTACAGCGAAGTCATCACCAACAACCTGTGCACCGGCTGCGCTGGTTGCGTCGTCACCTGCCCCCACGATGTGATCGGGTATGAACACGAAGAGGGTAAGTACATCCCTTTCCACATCGAAGAAGAGTTGGGCCTCGACAACTGCATCCACGGTGAGAAGGGTTGCACCACATGTACCCGCGCCTGCCCTCGCTTTCGCGCCTGGGAGCCCGCTGCCGATATGCACCTGTTCGGCCGTGTCCGCGAACCCGACGAAATGGCCGGCATCTGGCGTCAGCTCTACCTCACCCGTGCGAGCGACGAGATGGTCAACAAGATGGGCCAAGATGGCGGCCTCGTGTCAGCGATGCTCATTTGGCTGCGCGAACACGACTACATCGACGCAGCCCTGGTGTCTGGCGTCGAAGAGGACGACGCGTGGAAGGCCAAGCCGGCCGTCGTGTCTACCCGCGAAGAGATCCTCGCCACCGCAGGTTCGCGTTACACCTACTCCGCTAACCCGCTCGCACTCCGCGAGGCCAAAGAAAAAGGCTTCAAGCGGCTCGCCCTCGTCGGCATGGGTTGCCAAACCTCATCGCCGCCGGTCATGTGGGACCGCAAAGCCGGCAAGGTGAGTAAGCCGTTCCTGTTCAACATTGGCCTGCTCTGTTCCAAGACATTCGATGATGCCATCTTCGAAGAACTCTTCGAGGCCAAGTACGGCCTGAAGAAGCAAGACATGGTGAAGATGAACATCAAGGGCGCCTTCCAGATCTGGATGAAAGATGGCTCTTACCACGAGATCAACCTGAAGGAATGCCACGCTTGGACTCGCGAAGGCTGCAAGACATGCCCCGACTTCGCGGCCGAACATTCTGACGTCGCCACGGGCGGCATCGGCGAAGACAACGACTGGACACTCACCATCGTGCGTACCGAACTCGGTGAGGAAGTCATCGAGCGGATGATCGCTGACGGCTCGATCCTTGCGAAGCCAGCGCAGACCGACGAGACCGCAATGCGTCTGCTGCGACTGCTGTCGATCGTCAGCCGCCGTCGTTGGCCTGAAGGCGCTGACCTCGCGCCGGCAATTGGTGTGCCGCCGCCCAAGAAGAAGGCTGCAGCGGTCACGGCCGAACCGGCAGCCGATGCCAAGCCTGACGAGCCGAAGGCTGCCGACGCGAAAGCTGCCGAAGCGAAAGCCGAGCCGGCGTCAGAACCAAAGAAAGACTGATCAGGACGGCGTGGCGCCTGGCGTCACGCCGTTGCTCAATCGTTGTTCAATTGCTGCACTCGGCGAGATCGGCCTCGAAGAGGTCGAGCGCCGTACCGGGGCCAGCGTCGGTCGCGGCCTTGGTGATCGCTTCGTAATCTGAGTCGGAATAGGTCTCGAGCTTGCCAAACAGGCAGTCACGGACTTCCTGCGTGATCTGGCCCTGAATGAGTGCCGTATCGACGATGTCTTCGGCGACGCGCCGGTTGCCCGGATCAGAGTTACACGCACTCAGACCGAGCACGGCGACGACCGCGACACCGGCAACTCGCAGGCGACGGGTGGTCGCAGTATGGCGGGGCTGGCGCTTCGAGTTCACAGAGGCGAAAGGCTACTGGCACGATGAGGGGATGCCGCTCCACCACGAGGCTCGCACGCTGCTCGACATGATGGAGGCAATCGGTGCACCGCCGCTTGATTCGCAACCACCAGCCGAAGCGCGGGTGGCCCGCAAGGCACTGGCGGCCGATCCGACCGAGCAGTGCCACGAGATTGTCGAAATTGACGCCGGCGGCGTTCCCGCCCGCTTGTATCGCGCAGCACCAACTGGAACGACGCCAGGGCTACTCGTGTTCATCCACGGAGGCGGCTGGGTAATCGGCGATCTCGACAGCCACGACAACGTCTGTCGATCGCTGACCAACCGCAGCGGGTTGACCGTGCTCAGCGTCGACTACCGACTGGCGCCCGAGGACCCGTTCCCTGCGGGGCTCGACGACTGCAGTGCAGCAACACTGTGGGCCTACGAACACGCCGACGAACTCGGCATCGACCCGACACGCATTGCCATCGGCGGCGACTCAGCGGGCGCGAACATCGCCGCCGTCGTCTGCCACGAAACCACCGTGCCACTCGGCTTCCAGCTGTTGATCTACCCGGTGGTCGATGCCCGGATGAACACGAAGTCCTACGACGAGAACGGCGAGGGCTATTTCTTGACGAAGAGTTCGATGCAGTGGTTTACCGACCACTACCTGTCGGGTGGCGCGGGCACGCCCGATGACCCACGTGTTTCACCGTTCCTCGCATCGGATGAGGTATTGGCCGCTGGTCCGCCGGCGCTGGTTATCACCGCCGGCTTTGACCCGCTCAGAGACGAGGGCATCGCATACGCCGATCGGCTGTCATCGGTCGGAGTCGTGGTGAGTCATGTCCACTTTTCCGGCCAAATCCACGCCTTCTACTCGCTCCCCGACCAACTCGGTGACGCTCGGCTCGCACACGCTCTGTCAGCGCAGGCACTCGTCGCCGCGCTTGGTTCCTGAGTGAGCGGTGACACTGTGCCTCGCACAGTGTCGCCGGCGAGTTCGTTGGCGCGAGTGAAGACGGCGTCGAGCATTGGTTCGGTCAGCCGCTTCGTGAACGTATTTTGCTGACTGACGTGATAGCTGCAAATGACGGTGAGTTCGCGGCCCTCGGATGAGGTGACGGGCACTTCGACTCCGTGACCGAACTTCGGTTTCGGACGGACACTAAAGAAGTTCATCGCTGCGTCGTACCCGAACGTGCCGAGACAGATGACGACAGTCGCACCAGACAGCGCTTCGAGTTCGCGCACCAAAAACGGTCGGCACCCGTCGCGTTCAGTCGTTGTGGGCTTGTTCAAGGGCGGGGCGCACTTGACGGCCGACGTGACCCAGGCGTTGGTGAGCATCAATCCGTCGGCGCTGGACGTGGACTCGGCCTGGTTGGCCAAGCCGGCTGTATGCATCGAGCGAAACAACCAGTCCCCGCTGCGGTCGCCGGTGAACATCCGTCCGGTCCGGTTGGCTCCGTGGGCGGCAGGAGCGAGCCCCAGAATCACGATCTGTGCGGCTGGATCGCCGAAACCGGAGATTGCCTTACCCCAGTAGTCGTCGTCGCGATACGCCGCTCGCTTCTCGACAGCCACCTGCTCACGCCACTCGACCAGCCTCGGGCAGGCCCGACAGCCGTGGATCTCCTGGGTCAGAACCTTCAGTGACTTTGTGCGCTCGGCGGGCGTCGGCATTGGAACCGACAGTAGGTTGGACTTCTCATGGCGACAACAACTGGCACCAAGAAATCAGCAGCACCCAAGCGTGCGGCCAAGCAAGCGGCGACGAAGACCTCACCTCGGACCAAGGCCACTCCGAAGAAGCGTGATGCCAACCAGGGGCCGAAGCCGACGACCATTCTGATGGTTCGTCATGGCCAGACACCGACGACCGGCAAAGTCTTGCCAGGTCGCGCCAAGGGCCTACACCTCGCCGACCTGGGCCACGAGCAGGCCAAAATCGCCGCACTTCGTCTCGCCGAACTCAAGATCGACGCCGTGTACAGCTCGCCGCTCGAGCGGGCCAAAGAAACCGCCGCGCCGATCTCGGCCGCCTGCGGCCTGAAGACGCAGATCGAACGCGGCCTCTTCGAATGCGACTTCGGCGACTGGACCGGCAAAGAACTCAAGGATCTGATGAAGCTCCCAGAATGGCAGACCGTGCAACGTGCACCGTCGACGTTCCGGTTCCCGAACGGCGAGAGCTTCACCGAAATGCAGACCCGTATGGTCGGAGCGCTCGACAAGCTGCGCAAGCTGCACCCCGGCGGCACGATCGTCTGTGTCAGCCACGCCGACACGATCAAGGCAGCCGTTGCGCACGCTATGGGCACCCACATCGACCTGTTCCAGCGCATTGTCATCAGCCCGGCGTCGATTAGTGCTGTCACCTGGCACGCCGGCGGCCCAATTGTGCTCGCGGTCAACTCGACCGGCCGGCCACTCACCGAGTTGAAGCCTGCATGAGCGTCTTCTACGAATTTGACGACGTCGACGCATTCACGACCGGCACCGTTGGTGTGCCTGGCAACCGCACCTTCTTCATGCAGGTGAGGTCTGATGGCCAGCGCGTCACGGTCAAGTGCGAGAAGCAGCAGACTGCAGCGATCGTCCAGTACCTCCGCAAGGTCCTCAGCGATCTGCCACCGCCTGAAGATCGGCCGATGCCTGGCGCTCTCGAACTTGCAGAGCCCATCGATGCATCGTTCGTACTTGGTCCGATCGGCCTCGGCTACGACCGAGCCACCGACAAGCTCCTCATCCAACTTGAAGAAGTTGGCGATGTTGACGAAGACGGCGAAATGATCGACGACGACCGCGGCCATGTCCGCATGTACGTGAGCCGCGGCCAGGCCGCAGCCTTCTGCGATCACGCCGATCGCCTCGTCGGATCGGGCCGCCCTGACTGCCAGTGGTGCACACAACCGATCGATCCTGACGGCCACGCCTGCCCGCGTATGAACTAATTCACATGTCAAACGACGACATGGCCCTCGACGAGGTTGAGCCTGACGATGGTTGGGACGACGAGTCTGATTCGGACGAGCAGGAATCAGAAGACCGCGGAGTCGAACTTCGCATCGATTCGATCGTCGACCCCATCGCGCACCTGCTGGACGGTGAGATCGAGATCGAAGGGCGGATGCCATACAGCAGCAATGCCACATTCCTTGTGCATGTGGTGCACGAAGGCAAGTCGCATCCGGCGATCTACAAGCCGATGCGTGGCGAGCGACCGCTCTGGGACTTCGAGCCGGGCTTGCACCGTCGCGAGGTAGCGACCTATCGCATGAGTGAGGCGCTCGGCCTCGGGGTCATCCCACCAACGGTGCTGCGTGATGGCCCAGCTGGCGAGGGATCGGTGCAGTGGTTCGTTGCTGGCGACTTCGCCGAGCACTACTTCACGATTCGACAAGTGCGACAAGACCTCGACGATCAATTTCGAGCGTTGGCGCTGCTCGACATCATCTGCAACAACACCGACCGCAAGAGCGGCCACTGCATCCTCGTCCCCGAAAAGACGCTCGGCGATGGCACGGACGTGCCCGCCCAGGTCTGGGGCATCGACCACGGCCTGTGCTTTGCTGCCGAGTACAAGCTCCGCACTGTCATCTGGGACTTCGCTGACGAAGCGATCCCCGAACCCATGCTCGACAAGGTCAGCAAACTCGTCGATCGGATCCCGCTGGACATCGCGGCATTGCTCAGCGACGACGAAGTCGAAGCAATCCAGGGCCGAGCCACCTGGTGCGTCAAACATCGCCGGTTCCCCACCGACCCAACCGGCCAGCGCTATCCCTGGCCCCTCGTCTGACAAGCCACTCGTTCGCATGTCCACTTGCGACCAGTGGGGAAGTGGACGCTTTCGTGGAAGGATGCCGATATGTCCGACGAGCCGCACTTCGAGCCCGATGAAGATCTCCAAGATCTGATTCATGCGGCCGACCTTGACGGGTTGGTTCGGATGATCGACAACCGTTGTTCGTCACACGACTGGGACGGGCTGTTGCGTGTGCGTGATCGCTCTCGGTCAGCCGTAAAAACCGGTCGCCAGCTTTGGCCAGCAGCCACGCTTGCCGAATACCGGCTGGCGTTGCTCGCGCCGCCACCGTTCGTTGGCATTGTTCTCGACGAGGCCGATGGGCTGGCCGGACGCTTCACCACCGGCCCGCTGACCGAGGTTGCCGCACAGCATCACACCTGGATCGATCTCGAAGGTGAAGTCGGCCGCGGCCCACATGCTGCCTTCGTCGCCCACGAGCGGGCAATACGGGGCGAGATCGTCAATGACCCCGAGCTCGCTCCCGTCCTCGACATCCCGACCGAAGTGCAAGGCTGGGAACCCCGGTACGAGGTCGCCACGTACTCAGACAACGGTGCCGAGTTTCCGGCCCCCAAACTGTCCGAAGCCTGGGAAGACATCGAGACGTCTGGCGATGCCGAACGCCTCGACGACGAGGTCGAACTGGCGGTCCGTCAACTCCTCGAGCCGTGGACCAGCGGATCGAATGGGCGCGCTGAGGTCGTCTGTGTCGAAGGCGACATCGGAGCAGCCATTGGTGCACTTGGCGTCCGCCGCGCACGAATCGCTCCACTCGAACCAGCCGAGGCACTTGCCTGGCTGGCCTGGGCCGGGGCCAGCGGCGGCGCACACGGGCGACGACGCGGAGCCTCAAGCGGCCGGTTCGGGGCCTGGTGGGTCATCGGCGCACTCGGTGACATCCTCGACGATTGGCCGGTCAACCCTGACGAAATCGGTCAGGTGCTCAACGATCTGGAATGGTTCCGCTGGGATGCATTCGAACCGGCCATCGGCTGGATACTCCAGCTAGCGATCGAAGATCCTGATGAGGGCGTCGCTTGGGCAATCAGCGCTCGCGACGCCGTATAGCCGAATCGCGGTCAGAGAGCGATCAGAGAGCGATCAGACGCCGCGCGCGCTGATCACGGCGGGGTCGCTGACTTCGATCATGATGCACTCACCGGGGCACTCTTCGGCTGCGTCGGCAGCTGTGTCGATGAGCGAGTCAGGAATGCGGGCAACGCCGTTCCCCATGTCGGGGCCATGACCGTCACCTTCGCCACCGTCGAACAGAATCGTCGTACCGAAGTGCGATGCCTCTTCCTTCACGATCCAGAGACCGTCGTCACGAGCCTGGAAGACATCGGGGCAAATCTCTGAACAGATGCCATCTCCAGTGCAGAGGTCCTGATCAATCCAAACCATGAGAGCAGACATGAGCGGAGCTTAGGAGAGAACCAGCGGGAAAAAGCAAAGAGTCGGACCCGAAGAAGGGGTCCGACTCTTGCAAGTCAATTCAATTCAATTCAATTCAATTCAATTCGGAAACAGATGATCAGCCTCGGGCTTCGAGTGCAGCGATCAACTGTGGGAG
>CALAHA010000039.1 GCA_937891565.1 uncultured Ilumatobacter sp.
ACCGGTTCGGCGCGCGTTCGCAGAACCGCGAGCGACTGAGGGTGAATGTCCTCGTGAACAAAGAAGCGCTGCGATTTCGACTTTGATTGGCGGCGCGCCATCGTCATTGCTTCGGCGACCGCTGTTCCTTCGTCAAGCAGCGAGGCGTTGGCGACATCGAGTCCAGTAAGTTCGGTGACGAGGGTCTGAAAGTTGAGAATGGCTTCAAGACGACCCTGGCTGATTTCTGGCTGATATGGCGTGTACGCCGTGTACCAAGCGGGATTTTCGAGCACGTTGCGGGCAATAACCGGGGGAGTGATCGTGCCCGTGTAACCCATGCCGATCAAGCTGGTCACGACCTGATTTTTGCTGGCAATCGCACGCAGCCGACGGACTGCCTCGGCCTCGGGCACAGCAGGTGCCAGGCCGAGCGGTTCATCCGAACGAATGGAGTCGGGCATGGTCATGTCAAGGAGTTCGTCCACCGACCCGACGCCAATCGTGTCGAGCATGTGTGCCATGTCAGAGGCCGAGGGGCCAATGTGACGGCGGACGAATTCGTCGGGTTCAAACAGATCGTCGATCGGTGTAGGCACAGTTCACTCCGTGGATGGTGAGTTGGCCCCCGCTGTCTTCGTTGCCTGAGAGTTTTGATCCCCGTGGGCGAGCCGCCTGCATCTGCAGACGACTTCTTTCCAGCGTGCCTCACTCGAACGGTCCTGGTGCTTGAGCGATTGCCGGGGTGGGTTGCGCCTTCAGCGCCGGATTGAACCGGCTCTCCCGATTGAGTGGATCGGCTTTTCAGTTGTGGGTGAACGATAGCAAGGTGGCACCGTCGACACGTGAACCCGCGCTGCGATGACATCGTCGCTCGGCTGCCGTTCCCACATGATTTTGACATTACCGAGACCGGTGCTCTGCGTCGTTGCGAACCCGACGAGTTGGTCAGACTCTGGCAATGTCAACCATTTCCTTTCCGGCTCGACTCCGTGCTCTCGCTGCTGGACAACCCGATGCGGCCGCTGTCAGCTGCTCCGGCACAACTCTGACCCGCTCGGCATTGCAGTCAAGCGCAACCCGCTTGGCCAGAGAACTACAGGACCACGGTGTCGAGTCAGGCGACTATGTCACTGTCGCGCTCCCAAACTCAACTGAGTGGTTCGTTGCATATGTGGCGTGCTGGATGCTCGGTGCTGTGCCACAGCCGACGTCGGCCAAGCTGCCAGCGCGCGAGCTCGCAGCTCTCGTAGAGCTCGCCAAATCGAAGGTCGTGATCGGCGCCCCAGCGTCGGCCGTCGCGTTGCTGCCGGACGAGATTGTGCACCTGCCGCTCGGCCATGTTCCTGACCCAGCGGTCTCTGACGACCCGCTACCCGATGCCGTTTCGCCGGCCTGGAAAGCCCCGACGTCTGGGGGCTCGACCGGTCGACCGAAGCTGATCGTGTCCGGCGATCCAGCCATCTACGACCTTGACGCACCTTTACCATTTGAGCTCGAAGCTGACGGCTGCCTCGTCATGCCGGGCCCTCTCTACCACAACGGCCCCGGGGTCTGGGCGTGCCAGGCGCTCCTCGCCGGCAACCACGTCGTACTGCTGCCAAAATTCGATGCTGCGGCAACGCTCGCCGCGATCGAGACGCATCGTGGCGACGTCGTGTACATGGTCCCTACCATGATGAAGCGCATTCTGCGGCTCGAACCCGACGTCCGGCTCGGCTTCGATCTGTCGTCGCTGCGCATCGTCTGGCATCTTGCCGAACCGTGTCCGGCATGGTTGAAGCAGGAGTGGATTGACTGGCTCGGTGCCGAACGTATCTACGAGCTCTACGCCGGCACCGAGGCACAGGCCGTCACTATCATCACCGGCACCGAGTGGCTCGAACACCGAGGTTCGGTTGGCCGAGTAACCACCGGCGAGATGAAGATCTGCGACGAGGACGGAAATGATTTGCCCGTCGGCGAGCAGGGCGAAGTGTGGATGCGGTCGAACCGAGACACACCGACTTACAAGTACGTGGGGGCCGAAGCAAAAGTGCTCGAGGGCGGATGGGAGTCGCTCGGCGACATCGGCTGGTTCGATACCGACGGCTATCTGTATCTTGGCGACCGCGTTGCTGACATGATTCTGAGCGGCGGAGCGAATATCTATCCCGCCGAAGTCGAAGCCGCCCTCAATGAACATCCGCTCGTCGAATCATGCGCCGTCATCGGGCTCCCGAACGAAGATCGCGGCAACGACGTGCATGCGATTGTGCAAGCCATCGATATCAGTGACAACGAGCTACTTGAGTTCCTGGCGGAGCGGCTCGCGACGTACAAGATGCCCCGGTCGTTTGAATACGTGACCCAGCCGCTGCGCGATGACGCCGGAAAAATCCGCCGCTCGGCGCTACGCGCCGAGCGGCTTCATTCGTAGTTGATCACCCGGCCGGGACGAAGGAGCTCTGGTACTGCGGCGTGGTGTTGCCGCAATCGTCGATCGCCTTGAGGTAGGGGTACGGGTTGACCGCAGCCCCGCCGCCCGGATGAATTTCGAAGTGGAGGTGAGCGGTGGCGCTGCTGCCGGTGTTGCCGACAAATCCGACCACATCGCCTGCTTTGACCTTCGTACCAACTTCAATACCGGGAGCGAAGCCGCTCATATGCAGGTAAGTGAAATAGGTGCCGTCATTTTGGGCGACACGAAGGCCATTGCCAGCCGTGGCACCGGGCTTGTCCCAGTACTGCTTGGTGATGGTGCCGTCGACGACGGCGTAGAGCAGCTTTCCTTCTGCAGCGATGACGTCAACACCTTCATGAAGCCGTCCGTTGCCACGAGGGGCGTGCCACGTGTTGCCGTACCAGCACTGCCCCTGGATCGGGAATCTGTCGAGCTTGACCGAGGCCGCCGTCGACGTGCCAGCCTCTGCAAGGCCAAGCTTGTCGGCCACTTCTTGTGTCACCGTGCCAGTAACGGTGAGACCGTTGGCCTTCTGGAACGTGGAAATGGCGGCCTTCGTGGCGTTACCGAAGGATCCATCGGCACCGCCGACCAGCTTGATCCCGGAATCGATCAGATGCTGCTGGAAGACTCGAACTCGTTCGCTGGACTCGCCCTTCTGCGGATATCCGTCAGGGGTCGGAGCGAAGGCGTTCGGCTCTGTTGCTGGCGTGCCCAAGTTCAAGAGCCGGGCCCCTGCCTCGGTGACCACTCCGTCCTGCGGAATTGCATTCACGCTCTGGAAACTGATTAATGCGGACTTCGTGGCGTTTCCGAACGATCCGTCGGCGCCGCCACGCACGACAAGTCCAGTGCCCATCAACGCTGTTTGGAGGTCCTTCACCAGCGGCCCCTGAGCACCCAGTGAGAGGCCCACGTAGGGGTTAGTTGCTGCGGGAGTGACCGGGGGAGTTGTGGTCCCCAGACCGAGCTTGATTGCAGTCGCTTCGTTCATCGCTCCACTGACATCAAGGCCATTGGACTCCTGGTACTTCGAAACTGCAGCCTTGGTCGCGTTGCCGAACACGCCGTCGGCGCCGCCACGCACGACCACGCCTGAGTCAATCAGTGCCTGCTGGACTTCCTTGACCATCTGACCACGCGCCCCGACCGCCAGGCCGACATACGGGTTGGGCTCTGGTGCCACTGTTGGTTCGTCCGGAGTGGCCGTTGCAGGGGGAGTGGCCGTTGCGGGCGGCGCAACGGGAGCGGACCCGCTCGTGATGCCGAGCTTGGAGGCAGTGGCCGCATCGACCACACCTGATCGACTCAGACCGTTCCAACCCTGGTATTGAGAGACAGCTGCGGCCGTCCCCTTGCCGTATCGGCCATCGACGCCGCCTGCGAGGTACACCCCAGCAGCAACGAGTCGTTCCTGGAGATCGGTGACCGAGGAACCAGTAGCGCCGATCTGCAGTCCTTTATGCGCAACAACTGTGGTGGTCGTCGGCGTTGTCGTGGCTGTCGGGCCGGTCGAGACTCCGAGCGCCGCCGCTGTAGCCGAATCGATTTCGCCGGACTGTGCGAGACCCTTGCTCAACTGGAAGCTGACGACTGCGGCCCGTGTCGCTGCTCCGAAGCGACCATCAGCGCCGCCGCGGACGGTCACACCAGCCGAGATCAACGCTCGCTGCACCGTGGCAACTCCTGCACCGGCGGAACCCTGACGGAGACCAACAAGGCTTTGGGCAACCTGGGACGTGTGCACCGGCAGCGGTGCAGCCGATACCACGGCGGGCAGCGCTGACAATCCGCCACTCGCGACAAGCGCGCCACAAGCGCCCTGAAGGAGTAAGCGACGAAATCGATTTTGAGGAGACGCCTGTTTTGTCATGAACGATCAATTCCCTGCATGTTTAGCTATCGGCGCAACAGCACCGGACATCAACCTTGAGCCATAGATCGAGGGTTGGATTTTGAGTCGAGCACAACACGAATGCTGCAATCCGCCAGACGGGCGACCACAAAATCCCTGGTCAAAGGGCCAAGAGGAGATGCAGAGGACATTCTTACACAAAACAGAAAATATAGCCATCGCGTGACGACTTATTGACATAACGATAATTATCGGCGAGTCGTATGGATAACCGTGTCGTTGCGTCGCCAAATCTTGTGTTCAGTCCGCCGCCGAGCGAGACCTCGAAACCCATCCATCCGCTCAGCCGGATCTCGCTGAGGCCCGAGTCGTCAACGCGACCATCACCGGTGAGGCACCACCACCAAGACGCCACCACCAAAACGCCACCGATCGCCCAGGACGAAGTCATGCCTGCAACGCTGAGGAATCCCGAAAACGCCGACCCGTGAAATACTTTACGTCATGACATAATTACCGACGTATGCCGGGTGCGGGCATTTCGCGATCGCGAAGTGGGCGCGCTGCCTCCATCAACCAGTCGAGCATTTCGGTGAGCTCGCGCACTGTCCGTGTACCGCCAACTGCCATGTCTCGCTCGGTGTCTTCGACTGCGCACGCCATCGCGTACAAATCGTCGTGCAGTCGGTCGAGTTCGTCTCGAGCGATGACGAGTTCATTTTCACTCAGGTCGAGTTCGTTGGCTCGCTGACGCGATACCCAATCCCATTGTCGACATCGTTGGCTGCAGAACCGTCGAGGTCTCCCGCGGCCAATTTGCACCGGCAGGACTCGGCGGCACCATCCACAATGCCGGGCCCCGCTCTTGGCCGCACCCGCGACCGCACTCTCGCCGAGGACAGGTTTTCCTGGCAATTCTGTCATGACGTAAAGACTACGCAATCACAGCCGTTGGACCGCGAACCTTGTCTGCGAGACTTCAAGGATGACCCCCTTCGATCTTCCGATCGCACCAAGCCGCTCGTTTGCCAGCGACAATGCCGCCGGAGCACATCCGACCATCATGCAAGCCATTGTCGACGCCAACGAGGGCCATGCACTTGCGTACGGCCAAGATGAACACACCAAAAGGTGCGAGACGGCCTTCAGCGAACTGTTTGGTACCGATGTCACGACTCGCCTGGCATTCAACGGCACGGGGGCCAACATCGTCGCACTCGCCAACATGCTCGGCTCGCTGCAGGGTCCGCATCACGCGATTGTCTGCACAGACTGGGCACACATTGCAGTCGACGAGACGGGCGCTCCCGAGCGAACGCTCGGGACCAAGCTTCTGGAGATCCCCTCCCCTGACGCCAAACTCACCCCTGAGTCACTGCAGTCGGTGACTCACCTGCACGGGGTTCAACACCACGTCCAGCCCGGCGTCGTCTCCATCACGCAAGCAACCGAGCTCGGCACCCTCTATACGGCCGCCGAGATTACTGACTTGTGCACCGCCGCCCATGAAATGGGCATGTTGGTCCACCTCGATGGCGCCCGGATCGCCAATGCAGCTGCTGCACTCGGCGGTACCCGAGAGGCACTCCGGGCGTTCACTGTCGATGCCGGCGTCGACGTCGTCAGCTTTGGTGGCACGAAGAACGGCATGCTCGGCGCCGAAGCGGTCGTGTTTCTCAACAACGATGTGGCTACCGGCTCGGAGTACACCCGCAAGCAGGTCACCCAACTGCCCTCAAAGATGCGCTACCTCGCCGCTCAGTTCAACGCCGCGCTCCAAGATGATCTCTGGATCGACTTAGCTCGCCACTCGAATGCAATGGCAACTCGCCTGCACGGCATCGTGTCGGGGATTGACGGCATCGAAGTTGGCGCTTCGCCCCAGGTCAACAGCCTATTCCCCCGCCTCGCGCCCGAGATGATTGAGCCGCTCCGTGACTGGTGCTTCTTCTGGGATTGGGATCCAACGGTGCACCAGGTGCGCTGGATGACGGCCTGGGACACGACCGAGAACGACGTTGAAGTGTTCGCTGCAGGAGTGCAGGCGTTCGTTTCAGCAAATACTTGCTGAGTACAATTGACTCACGAGTCGATTAGGTTTATTGTCTCGGTTTGTCGGCACAGAACAGGCTGCCGGTAAGGGGTAAATCCGCAACGACTCAGGGGGCACTGCTATGGCCGTCATCGATCTCAACGAACAACTCGAGGCTGTGAATGACTGGATGCGCGACGGAGCCTGCAAGGGCCTCACGCATCTGTTCTTTCCGTCAGCGGCCGAACGGCCCCAGGCGCGAGAGCGGCGCGAGGCAGCCGCAAAAGATGTGTGTGCAAGTTGCAAGGTGCGCGCTGACTGCATGATTTTTGCTCGCGAACAACACGAGTACGGCTTCTGGGGCGGAGAGTCCGAAGACGAACGCCACGCCGCTGGCTTCCGGCTCATTGCGCCCATCGGCGTGCGCGCCCGATCCGCATCCTGACCCCGGTATTGGTTCGAGATACTGGATCCGGCATTAGCTATCGGGGCGCCCATTCGGCGCACTGAGCCCAATCGCGTACGCTGATTGACGTGTTCGACGTCACCGTTTTTGGCTCCGCCAACCTTGACCTCGTCGTCACCGTCGAACGCCATCCGCTCCCGGGTGAAACACTTCTCGGCGACTCCTATGCCGAGTTCCCTGGGGGCAAGGGCCTCAACCAAGTCGTTGCTGCAGCCCGCGCTGGCGCGTCCACGTCCTTGCACAGCGCAGTCGGCGACGACGCAGCGGGCGATCGGCTCCGCTCGCTCGTTCTGGATGAAAAGGTCGACGATGCTTATCTGCTGACGTCGGCCGGACAACCGACTGGCCGGGCGGCAATTGTCGTGAGTGCATCCGGAGAGAACTCCATCGTCGTCGTGCCCGGGGCCAACGCCGACATCGTCGCTCCGGGCGCGCTGCCTGCGTGCCGTGTGCTTCTCACCCAACTCGAAGTTCCCCGTGTTGCTGTTCAAGCAACGCTTGCGTTGGCCCGATCGGCCGGAACGCTCACGCTGTTGAATCCGGCACCTGCGCAGTTACTCGACGACTCGCTGCTGTCGCTGTGCGACATCGTGATTCCGAACGAACATGAGGTCGAACTTCTCGGTGGGATCGATGCCTTGCACGCTGCCGGAGTCGGAATTGTCATCGTGACCCGTGGCGCCGATGGTGTCACTATCAGTCGCAACGGTGCCGTTGAACATCGCAGGGCACGCGCTGTCGACGTCGTCGATACGACCGGTGCGGGTGATGCCTTCTGCGGCAACCTCGCAGCTCGTTTGGCCATGGGAGACGGACTCTCCGACGCCATCGACTGGGCAATTGCCGCTGGAGCATTGGCTGTCACCGTCGCAGGCGCTGTTCCGTCGCTCCCCTTCGCAACCCAAACAACACAGTTCATCGGCTGAAAGTCAGGCCAGCACGCTTCGTGTTCAGTGCACGTGGGTGAGCTGAATGCTCGCCCAACCTGCATCAATCGTGGTGTGTTCGACCTGCATCGGCGCAAGCGCGTCGATGACGTGCTGGTGATCGTTGCCGAGAATGCCGCTGATGATCAGCACCCCGTCAGCTGCCGTCAGACGACGCAAATCGAGGGCCATTGAAACGAGCACCGGAGCAAGGATGTTGGCCACGACCACGTCATACGGCCCCGAGATCGTCGCAAGCTCGGCCATGTCGACCTCGATCTGGTCAATCACGCCGTTGAGCTGGGCATTTGCGACTGTGGCCTCGATGGCGCCGGCAGAAATGTCAGTGGAACGGATCGTTGTGACGCCACGCTGAGCCGCAACAATCCCCAACACGCCCGAGCCACAACCAACGTCGAGGACGCTCGATACATGGTGATCTGCCAGGTAATCGGTCAGCGTGCCCAATGACAGCCGTGTGGTCGGGTGGTCGCCCAACCCGAATGAGCTTCCTGGCTCGATCAACGTGACGAGCACGTCGACGCCGGTGTCGAGCTTGTCGGCATGCCACTGCGGAACGACGACCCCACTTTTGCCGTACCAGGTGGGCCCAACGTGCTCCCGCCACGTCTCGACCGGAGTCACGACATCGGCGGTGCGCCAGGTCCAGGTCGGGTCGAGCCGGTCGACCGCGCGCCGAATCGATTCCTCGGTTGCACCAACCGACGTCCACAGTTCGACCTTCCCATCGATGACCTGACCGATGCCGACGGCCTCAACGCCGAGTTGCCACAGTCGATCTGCCGCAAGCTCCTCGTCGCTTTCGGGAACGGTCACATGGAACGTTTTGTTCATCACGAGCGCATTCTGGCTGGCAAATCGGCATGACCGGACGCCCTGCGTTAATCGAGACGGCGCAGGCTGGTCTTGTAGATCTCAATGCGTTCCTTGTAGGAGGACGACGCGAGTTTGATGTCTTCGATTCGTGCACGATCAAGCTTGATCAGGGCGGGCGACCCGACCGCCATAGCTCCAGCCGGCACCTCGACGTCCTGCAGCACAACCGAGTTCGCCGCCACAATCGAGCCGGAACGGATGATCGAGCGATGCAGTACCTGAGCGTGATTGCCAATCAAGACATCGTTCTCGACGGTGCACCCCTCGAGATGGATCCCGTGGCCGAGGACGCAATCGTTACCAACAATCGTTGGCCAGTACGGCGTCGTGTGGATCACCGATGTGTCTTGAACGCTGGTCCCGGAGCCAATTTC
>CALAHA010000040.1 GCA_937891565.1 uncultured Ilumatobacter sp.
CGTACCGTGTCGCACGGGGAACCCATCCACAGTCGGCGCTTGCAACAGCGACGCCAACACCAGTTCCGATGGCGTCAAGCGATGCTGCGGAGGAAGTCCAGGCATGAGCACCATCGATACTGCGAACGGCGAAACGCCCGCTGCCGGCACGGAACCGTCATCGCCACCGTCCACGATTCAGATCCGGGAGCTGACTGTCGCCGACGAGATGGTCGTACTGGGCGATGTGTTCCAACAGGTGTGGGGTTCTGCAACCGAGATCGTCCGCCTTGAGATGCTGATGGCGATCTCTCACGCCGGCGGCTACGTGGTTGGAGCGTTCGACATGAGCCGCGGTCACGACGACCGCGGCGAGATCCTTGGCGCCTCCGTCGGCGTACTCGCCGTCCACCAAGGCCAGCCGGCGCTGCACAGCCATGTCACCGGCATTTTGGCCGGGGCTCGCAGCACGGGCCTTGGCCGGGCAATGAAGCTCCATCAGCAGCAATGGGCGCTCGAGCGCGGAATCGAATGGATTGTCTGGACCTTTGACCCGCTCGTCCAGCGCAACGCCTGGTTCAACATTGCGATCCTCGGAGCCGAGGTGCACGAGTACCTGCCCCACTTCTACGGAACAATGACCGATGCAATCAACACCGGCGACGACTCCGACCGTCTCTTGATGGCGTGGTCGACCGCGACCGATCCCGACGCCGCTCCCCGTGACGGCGCTGCGTATCTTGGCCAGCCTGGCGTCACGCTGATCTCGACGCCGGACGACATCGTGACGCTGCGCCGGACTGACCCGAATGAGGTCGCTCGATGGCGCGGCTCCACACGAACAACATTGACCGAGGCACTCGCGTCTGGTTCGCATATCGTCGGTTTCACGCGTGACGGCGATTACGTGGTGCGCAATGAGTAACGCACCGACCTTCACTCTCGGAGCCATCGAGCTCCGCCGAATCGCGCTCGCCCTCGTTGCGCCGTTCCGTACCAGTTTTGGCGTCGAGACCGACCGCGACATCCTTCTGGTACGTGTCGAGTTGATCGGCAGCGATGGCGCCACGGCTGAGGGCTGGGGCGAGTGTGTTGCACTTGCTGAGCCGACCTACTCGCCCGAGTACGTCGACGGAGCTCAACACGTGATGCTCTCGCACCTCATTCCAGCGGTGCGCAACGCCGGCCCGATCGATGCTGCTGGAGCGACCCGAGCAATGGCGCATTTCCACGGCCATCCAATGGCGAAGGGCGCCATCGAGATGGCGATCCTCGATGCCCAACTGCGGTCGACGGGCACCTCTTTTGCCGACTTCGTCGGTGCAACCAGGCTGACGGTTCCGAGTGGCGTCAGCGTCGGCATTCACGACACGGTCGACTCGTTGTTGACAACGGTCCAGGGCTACGTCGACGACGGCTACGTCCGTATCAAGCTGAAGATTGAGCCCGGCTCCGACATCGAACACGTCGCTGCGGTTCGTGAACTCATCGGCCCCGACATGCCGCTGCAAGTCGATGCCAATACGGCCTATCGACGGACCGACGGTGCGCATCTCGCCCGCCTTGACGCCTATGACCTGCTGCTCATCGAGCAGCCCCTGCCCGAGGCCGACATCATCGGCCACGCCCAGTTGGCCGCCGAGGTCGAAACGCCGATCTGCCTCGATGAGTCACTTGTTTCGGCTTCAGGAACTGCTGATGCCATTGCATTGGGCGCCTGCGAGATTGCGAATATCAAGCCCGGGCGGGTCGGGGGCTACCTCGAAGCGGTCCGGATCCACGACCTCTGTGTCAGCGCCAACATCCCGGTGTGGTGCGGCGGCATGCTCGAGACAGGCATCGGGCGAGCAGCCAATGCTGTCCTTGCATCACTCCCGGGCTTCACACTGCCGGGCGACATCAGCGCCTCGACTCGCTTCTATGCACAAGACATCGTGACCGACCCAATCACCATCCACGACGGCCACGTCACGGTCCCTCGATCAGCCGGCCTCGGGTTCGACATCGATCAGCCGTTCCTCGACCAAACCACCACGGCCACTATCTCCGCCTGAGCCGTCCTCGCTCGATCAGCAGTCGTCAAAGAAATAGTCAGCGTTCCAACGCCCGAGCGCCTCGGCGCGTTCACGCACTTCGCGGAACTCCGGGTACTGGTCGAAAAAGGCCAGCTTCTCGTCGAGCGCTGTGCTGACATTGACGTCGAACACGTAGGCCGCAAACACCTCAGCGATGTCTTCTTCAGGATTGCTCGCGCCATAGGGGCCGGTGTACGGAGCGTCGGTCACACATCGCGCTTCGCCTGCTTCTTCGTTGACACCGCCGTCCGCAGCGATGGTGGCCAGTGCCTCCGCGTCCCAAAATTGCTGGATCCATTGCCACGTGTAGGCGCTTTCGCGGAGGCAACCGGCTCCGTTGTAATACGTCGTGCACTCTTCAACGGAAATGGAAATGTCGAGTTGGGTCCGAGGAACCTGGGTGAACACGTGGGTCAGCTCATGTTGCATGGTCAGGGCGAGTTCGTTGGGATCTTCAGCACCGGCCTGAATGTCAATGGCCATGAGAAAGAAATCAGCATCTTCGTCGAGCGTGGTGACGAACGCAAGCGTGTCGCACGTATCACACCCTTCAAAACCTGCCAGGAGCGAAATATCGCTCAGCAGTGCAGCCGGCGTCACGTCGGCCATGGCGGTCCAGGCTGCTTCGAGGCGAGGGTCGGCATCACCTGAGCAAGGCGGCTGCACCTGACCCTTCACGACGAAGTGCATGGCAATGACCACGCCGCTGTCTTCGACGTCGGCCGGGTCACAGAACCCGTTCGCCAGAAGTTCATCGAGGATTGCCTGCGCGTCGTCATCGAGTTCGTCCGGGCCAGCTGCTGCAGAGTCGGCAGCCGACATGGGCGGTTCGCCGGCCGGCCCCTCGTCGGACCCGCCTGGATTGGGATCCCCGAGTTCAGTGTTGATTTCAGCGTCATCGATCAGTTCCGCTTCGATTTCGGTGCCACCCGGAGCAGCCTCGGAAACAACGTCAGCGGTACCAGCCGAGCAGCTCGACGCAACCAGCGTCGCTGCAACCATGACCAAAATCACTCGTCGCTTCATTGCCGAATTATGACGCGCTCGAACCTTCGTCCCGCGTTTCTCCCGGCGGCGAAGGTCACAGGTATCGTGCGGTCTATGACCCATGCGTTCTTGAGCGAAGACTGGATGACCGCGGCACGATCGATTCGTGAGAAGTACGCCGATGAGGTGCCAGAAGTGAACGTCAGCATCCAGATCAATTTGTCGATCATCGAAGTGCCTTTTGGTGACGGCCAGGTTGATGCGTACTTCGATACCTCGACCGGAGCGCTCCAGCTTGAGCTCGGCGCACTCGACGAGCCCGACGCCACCATCAGCACCGACTACGCCACCGCTCAGGCGCTGTTCGTCGAGCAGAATCAGACCGTTGCGATGCAAGCCTTCATGTCAGGCAAAATCAAAGTCCAGGGCGACATGATGAAGATGATGGCGATGCAAACCGCGATTCCAGCGAACGACTTCACCGAGAAAATCACTCAAGAAATCGCCAACATCACCGAGCCAGCGCCCACAGCCGAATAGCCGTCGTCGCCGAAATCCGCTGTCAGTCCATATCGGCAACGACGGGCGGCCTCTGCGCCATCGGTGCCATCGTGTCGGCCAACTCCTCGACGGTCCAGGCGCCAGACTTTTCAATGCGGTCAGCCATCTCCCAGGATTTCACACGCTTCACCACTCCGCCCTTCACGTAGAAGGTCTCGCCGGTGAACGGACAGCCTTGCGTACTCAAGTAGGCCACCAGCGGCGAGACGTTCGCCGGGTCCCAGTTGTCAAAGCCAGCGTCCGGTGCCGCCATGATGTCTTCGAGGCCCGGTGTCGCCAACGTCAGGCGAGTCCGTGCACCCGGCGCAATGCAGTTGCTGACCACGTTGTAGCGCTGCAGTTCTTTGGCAGCGATCTGGCTCATCGTGGCAATTCCGGACTTGGCAGCGCCGTAGTTGGCCTGGCCAGGGTTGGAGAACAACCCGGACGTGCTCGAAGTGTGGACCAGGTTGCGACGCTTAGCGCGCCCGGCCTTGTGCTCGTCGCGCCAATAGGCAGCGGCGTGGCGGGTCGGCGCAAAGTGACCTTTGAGGTGGACCGCAATCACGGAGTCCCACTCCTCTTCGGTCATGTTGGCCAGCGTGCGGTCACGCAAGATGCCAGCGTTGTTGACAACAACATCGAGATCGCCGAAGACTTCGATTGCGGTTGCAACCATCTGCTCGGCACCCGACCAGCTCGACACATCATCGGTGTTCGCAATCGCTTGACCACCACGTGCGCGGACCTCGGCTGCAACTTCCTCGGCAGGTGTGGTGTCACCGCCGGACCCGTCGTTCGCTCCACCGTGATCATTGACGATGACGTGGGCCCCCTCTTGGGCGAAAAACAGCGCGTGCTCCCGGCCGATCCCACGACCAGCGCCAGTAACGATCACTACACGTCCGTCGAGCGAAGCCATTGATTCTCCCACTGTCATTCGGCCCGGCACCAACGCCGGACAACACGAGCGAATCTAGTGATTCCAGCCCGAATGAAACGAAACGGCACCGCTCAATGAATCGATCTCGACCCGGCAGGTCATCACGACGTCTCAGCAAGAAAACGTCCGAGAGATCGTCGAAGATCGTTGAAGATCGTTGCTCTCCAGCGCACAACCGTTTCTGCTCGGATTACAGGAAAATGAGATCGACTGCGGTGCCTCGCCGGTACAGGTCGCCAACAGGCTCAGCCGCAATGCTGATCGACTCAAATGACCCCTCGGTTGTACCCAGCAAGCTTCCAATGGTGAACCCGGCGTCGATGAGTGCGTTCTGCGCATTGGTGAACGACAGGCCATCCAATTCGGGCAGGGCAATGAGGTCGAGACCCTTCGAGCGCACCACCGTGAACGAGCCGTCACGAGGCAATTCGCTCTCAGCGGCTGTGTCTTGGCTGACAATAACGCCGACGGGTACGTCGTTGCTGAAAACATCTTCTCCAGCCACCACGCTGAGCTGTACAGCAGCCGCAGCAGCCTGTGCGTCTTCCAGCGTCAAGCCGACGACATTGGGCACGACACGCGGTGCCGGACCCTTCGATGTTGTGAGCGCGATGCTCGTGCCAGGCAGCACCTGGTCTCCGGCGAGACTCGTTCCGGCGCCAACGACCCGCCATCCCAGGACCATCCCGATGGAGCGAGCTTCGTCGAAGACCTCAGCATCGACAAAGCTCGTCAGCTGAATTGCTTCAAGCAGCGCCTGAGCGTCAGCAAGCGGCAGTTCTGCCAGCTCAGGGAGCACGCGAAAGAGCGGTCCCTCGCTGACGTAAATGCGAAATTCGTCACCTTCTTCCAAGACCGCACCTGCGGCGGGGAAGGTTCGAATCACTTGGCCAGCATCGGGCTCTTCGTCGCTGCGTTGAAGCTCAGTAAGGACCAGCCAGTCGTTGCCGGAAATTTCATTCAGCGCGACCGCTTCGTCAACTCCAGAAAGTTCTGGAACTTCATATGACTTGGTTCGGAGGAGGAGGAACGCGGCGAAGGCAACCGCCGTGAGCCCGGCAAGAACGAACAGCGACAAGGTCACCATGGCGCCAACCCGCCGCTTCGGACGCTCGTCGTCATACAGCGTCGCTGCCGCCGGGGCATCTACAAGCTGTGTGATCGGCATTTGTTCGGTCGCTGGCGAACTCGAGATCGTCGGCGCCGTCGCAGCGATCTGCGTCGTTGCTTCGGCTACCGACGCCGCTCGGTCGAACCCACTCACCGCGGTGACTGCACCGGTCTGAGGATCAGCAACGTCAGGCAGGATGATCAAGGCCTCGTCGGCAATTTGCTCGAAAGTTTGCGATTCAGCGTCTGAGCCGGCGGCGGAAACATCCGCTTCGAGATCGGCCGAAGCGGGTCGTTCGATTCCGCCCGTCGGATCTGTGGGCCGGCGCATTTTGGACGTGTCAAAGATTGTGGCCGCGACGATTGGAATCGGCTCGGGCCGCGGCAGCGTCTCGGCGGCAGCGACGAGGCCCCGACCGAATTCGACTGCGGAAAAGCGATCATCTGCTTCGGGACGCCCTGCACGTTCGAGGACTGCCGCAAGCGAGCCGAGGTCGGCGGACACCGGCATCAGCTTGCCAACTCGGGCGGCGAGCGTCGACACCGTCGAATCGGCCGAAAACGGCACGGCGCCGGTCACGGCCTCCAGCAGCGAAAGCGCGAGTGAGTACACGTCAGTTTTGGGACCAACATCAACGCTGAGTGCCTGCTCAGGCGAGGCGTAGCGAGCAACGTGCGTCGCGACGGTGGCCGGTTCATCCCAGGCACTGCGCCCAATCAGCTCTGCCATGCCAAAGTCCACGATTCGGACACGGCGGTCTTCGCCGAACACCAGCTTCGATGGGGTCACCTCGGTATGGGCAATCCCGCGCTGGTGCCCTGCGTCAAGCGCTCGGCAGGCTTCGAGGCCGACCACAAGCGCCTGCGACGGCTCAAGGAGCCGACCTCGGTCGAGGAGATCGCGCAAGCTGCCACCGCTCAGGTATTCGACAACCCAAAAAAGCGCTGACTCGCCGTCGATATCGACGTCGCCCCAGTCAAGAACCTGAGCGATGTTTGGATGACTCAATGCAGTCGCAAGTTCTGCCTGCTTGCGGAAGTCTTGGCGAAATTCTTCGGAACCCGCAAGTTCGGGACGCACGATCTTGAAGGTGACAGGCTGATTGCCGTCGATGTCGAAAGCATTCGCGATAATCGTGTTCGCTCCAGCCGAGACAACCTCGGCAATGCGGTACCGGTCCGCAAGCACGCGACCAACCAGGCCGCCACCCGTCAGCCCGCTGTTGTCGACCGCCTCAGTTGCATCGAAATCGTGGCCGTCCATAGCGCGCAAAATCTACCGCTTCCACTTGACCGAGTGGCACCAGGCACCGGGCGCCTACTTTCACTGCGGTGTGGGCGCTGTGGTCCGGCATACTGAAGAGGTGACCGACATCGACGCAACCGATGCTGATCAGGCCAGTGCCTTACTGCTGGCCGACGAGATCAAGCAAGCGAGCGCAACGCCGCGTCGTCGACGGCCTGACCGTGGCCTCTTGATTGCAAGTTTCGTCATCGCCGGGGGGCTCGCTCTCATCATCTGGGGATTCTTCACGGCGATCACCGGCGACGAAGGTCTCGAGCGTCCTCTCGCAATCGAATCGGTGTCGCCCGTCGAGAATGCCGTACAGGTGCTGCAGCAGGAACGCATCGCCGTCGACCTCGAGTTCGGCTACGAAGCGGTGCTCATCCTCGACGGCATCGAACTCGAAACGACGAATATCGGACGGCTCGAAGCTCGACCGGGCGAGCAGCTCGTACTGCCACCGACGGCCATCTTCGACCCTGGCAACGCAGTGATCTCCTTCGTCCCGAACGAGGATGCTGCGATCACCGAGTTGACGCAAGGTCTCCACACCGCTCGCGTGGAGTATTGGCGGCTCGACGAGGGCCGCGAGAACGCCAAGTCGTACAACTGGACCTTCGTCGTCGTTTGACCTACTCCGATTCGAGCTTCGACTCGGGTTCGGAATCGTGCTACTCCGATGCTGCTCGCGGCACTTCGCCGGTTGCCAGCAACGCCTCGAAACCATCGGCTGCCACGATTGGCACGCCGAGCGCTTCGGCCTTCGTCAGTTTGCTCGCTCCCGGGCTTTCGCCAATGACGAGTGCCAACGTCTTCTTGCTCACGCTCCCCGGGCTCTTGCCGCCACGTGACGTGATAGCCAGCGCTGCTTCCTCTCGGTTGTAGC
>CALAHA010000041.1 GCA_937891565.1 uncultured Ilumatobacter sp.
CAGAACCTTGTGGCACAGGGTCGAGACATGACAAGAATCGATGCCCCACTGTCACACCGAGGTCTGACCTCGGTGTGACAGTTAGTCGCGGAGCATGGTGAGGAGTTCGCCGATGTTGTGCTTGACCTCGAGCGGGTGCCGGAGCGACTCTTCGGCGACGATTTCGTAGTGGTTCCGTCGGCCGACTTTCTCGCGTCGTAAGAATCCGGCCTGGACGAGTTCGTCAAGAATACGTTGCACTGCGCCCTGGGTGATGCCGACTGCGTAGGCCAGATCGCGCTGGCGCAGGTCGGGGTCTCGATCGAGTGCGACCATCACGTGGGCGTGGTTGGTGAGGAATGTCCACGATGGCAAGTTGGGCGATGGGGCGTGCACGGGATCGCGCAGGGTGCTGGTGCTGGGCATGTTCACGGCTGGGTCTCCTTCGACGCCTGGCTGATTCGGTCTCGGGTCAGGTCGTCGTCACGAAGATAGGCCGACGAACTGGTGCGATGTGTTGCTCTGAACAACAAGTGGGTCGCAGCGGGCAAAGTCAACACCAGCGCTACTACCGCGACCGCCAGTTGCGCCGCGCCAAACAGGCCGACTTCGGGGGCTGCGCCAATGGCGACGAACATGAAGGCGATCGGGCTGGCTTTGCCGGCGGAATGGAACCGTGCAGCCGCGCTGTTGAAGCGCAATAGGCCGACACCGGCCAGTACAGCGAGCACTGCGCCGACGAGGATGAGTGAACTTGATATTGGGTTCACGAGCTGGACCCCTGTTCGAGGAAGCGCGTCATGACGACGGTTGCGGTAAAGCCGACGATTGCAACGACAGCGACGATCGGCAGGTAAGTCGTTGACCCGGTGCTCGCGGCCTTCGTGGCAATCGCTCCCATCAGGGCGACGAGCGCAACATCGAGTGCAATCACTCGGTCGGCAAGGCCAGGCCCCCGGATCACGCGAATCATGGCGCACAGGCTCGAGACAACGAACAGTGCAATGGCGATCGAAGTAATCATGTGGCGGTGTCCTCCCTTTCCGGAAGCGGCCCAGAATTCGGCACAACTACCGGATGAGCAGCTGGATCAGTAGCCAGATCGGCAGTGGGGAACGCACGGCACGCCAACTCGGCAAGCCGCTCGACATGCTTGGTCACCTGGGGTGCGGCGTCAGCATGCAGTAGATGCAGGTAGAGCCGTCCGCTGTCGACGTCGATGTCAACGATTGCGGTGCCGGGGGTGAGCGTGATTGACACGGTGAGCAACAGCAGGTGCGCCGAGGAGTCGGCCCTGGTGTCGATGCCGATGATGACCTCGTCGGTGTAGTCGGCAGGCGTCAGGATCTCCCACACCACCTGTGCGGTTGAACGGACCAGGTCGACAAGGACGAGCCAGACCAGCTGGAACAGCGCCCCGAAGCGCACGGCGCGACCGGCTGGGCTCGCCCCGGCGATCACGAGTGCGATGACGGCAATGATGATGCCCGACAGGACATTGGCGATGCTGAACGCTTCCCACAGCCCACACCACGCGATGACGAGTACGGCAATCACGAGCAGCATGCGTGGCGTTGCCAGGGGCTTGATGCGGTTGATGAGAGCGCTCATGGCGACGCCACCCCACCGCGATCGGTGCCGAGTACTTCGTCGATATAGGTCTGCCCGTCGAGGAGGTCACGGGCAATTTCTTCGCTCATGTTCCAGAGCGGCCCGGCGAGCGCGACGACGGCGAGGGTGCCTGCCACGGCCGCCATGGTGGCGCCGTTCATCGTTCGCTTCGATGCCTTCGACGATGCGGGTTCGGACGGCGGCGTTGGTTCACGCCAGAACACGCCGAGCCAGATCTTGGACATCGACAGCAGTGTGAACATGCTGGCGACGAGGGCAACGACAACGATTGCCACCGAGCCCGCATTGATGCCAGCGTCGATGAGCGACAGCTTGGCGACGAAGCCGGAGAACGGTGGGATACCAGCCAGGCTCAAAGCTGGGATTGCGAAGAGCACCGCAATGATTGGTCGGCGTGCTGCGAGACCGCCCACCTTGTCGAGGCTTGAGTTGCCCTGGTCGTCTTCGATCAGGCCGCCGACGAGGAACATGACGGTCTTGACCGGGATCTGGTGCACGAGGAACAGCACAGCGCCAGCGACACCGGCAACGCTGAACAGGCCGAGGCCCATCAGCATGTAGCCAATTTGGCTGACGACGTGGAACGAAAGGATCCGCTTCACATCGTTTTGAGCCAGCGCCCCCGCCACACCGACGAGCATGGTGAGTCCGGCAGCGACCAAGATAACGGGGCCAAGATCGTCCATTCCCGTCAGGGTGTGGAAGCGGATCATCACGTACACACCGATTTTCGTGAGCAGGCCGGCGAAGACCGCAGTGACAGTGGTTGGTGCGGTCGGGTAGCTGTCGGGCAGCCATGAAAACAGCGGAAACATTGCCGCCTTTGTGCCGAACACAACAAGGAACCAGAGCCCAATGCCGAGGCGAACACCGTCGTCAAGTTCGGGGATCCGCTCGGCCAGCAGGGCGATATTGACCGTGCGCGTCGCCGCGTAGACGTAGGCGAGGCCGAGCAGAAACAGCGTTGATGCGAGCAGGTTGATGACGACGTACGTCATGCCAGATCGCAGCTGAGCGGCACGGCCCTGGTGGGTGAGCAGCACGTAGCTCGACACGAGAATCAATTCGAACGCGACGAACAGGGTGAAGAGATCGCCGGTCAGGATGGCCAAGCTGACGCCGGCAGTCAGCACGAGCAGCATCGGCCCGACAACGGTCTGGTCGCCAGTCGACGCAGTGCCGCGCTGGCCAATCGCGAAGATGTCGACCACGAGGATCGTCAAGGTGGCAACGACCAGGATGAGTGCGGCGAATTGGTCGGCAACGAGGACGATTCCCAACTCGGGATCCCATCCACCGACGCGTACGACGGTGGTGCCGTTGCGCTGTACGTCGATCAGTAATGCGATGGCAGCAAGCGCGGTGGCCGACAGGCCCATGAGTGTGATCGCGTCACGCAGGTGATGCCGCTCGCGCACGAGTAGCCCGATGCCCGAAGCCGCCAACGGGCCGACGATGGCGAGTGCGATGATTGCGTTCATGCGGTCTCACCTTCGCGGTCATCAGCTGGTTTCGTAGACAGCTGTGCGACGCGTCGGTCTTCCACGTCGTCTTCGACGAGGTCGTCACCCGTGAGCTGACGCTGTCGCGAAGCGAGTGCCAAGACGAACAGCGTGAGGCCGAACGAGATGACAATGGCGGTCAGGGAGAATGCCTGGGGGAGCGGGTCAGATGATGGCAGGTCGGAACTGCCGACGATCGGCGGTGCTCCTGCTGACCCTCCGGCTGCGAGAAGTGCCAACACAGCGGAATGGCCGAGCAGTGAGAAGCCGAGAACGATCCGGCTGAGCGAACGCGACGTGATGAGATAGACGCCAGAGCCCACGAGGGCGGCGACAGCAGCGATCAGTGCGGCGCTCATGAGCTGTTCTCCGCGTTTGTTTTCTCGTTCGCCAAGTCAGGCGGAGGCGTTGCCAAGTGGTCGGCACGGAACCCATCAAGCACAGCGACGATCAGCCCGGAGACGATCAAGGTGACGCCGATGTCAAAGACCAGTGCTGAGCCGCTCTTCACTTTTCCGAGCAACGGAAGTGTCTGTTCGACAACGACCTGATCAAGAAACACATTGCCCCAGAGCATCGGCGCAAGGGCAACGGTGCAGGCGATGATCGTGCCAGTTGCCAGAAGCGGGATTGCGCGGAACGGTAACGGGAACCCAGCGATGCTGCGCAGCACGAGCACGGCGCCGATCAGCAGGCCCGCGGCAAAGCCGCCGCCCGGCCTGTTGTGCCCCGCGAAGAACACGAACACGGCGATAACCAGCGCCAGCGGCGTGGCTGCACGAACGCCGAGGCTCACGATCGGGGAGGGGCCGGTGGTCTGATCGATCATCGGTCGGCTCCCGTCAGATTGTCAGTGGGCTCGGGAAGACGGCTCGGCTCGTCGGGCGAGAGCACAACTTCGGGTCGGCGACGCAGCAGCGCCAACACGCCGACTGCCACGACGACGAGCACGACGATTTCGCCGAGCGTGTCGAGTGCACGGATGTCGGTGAGGATGACATTGACCACATTTTTGCCGCCACCCTCGGACACCGCTTCGTCACTCAAACGCTCGACATTCGATGCTGGCACCGGCCCTCGAGCACTTGCGGTGAGGCCGACAGCCACTGCGGCCGCAGCCATCAGTGATACGCCGATGCGAGTGGTCTGCCAAAGTGCACCGTGGCGGGGGAACGTGGTCGTGAGGCGACCGAGGCCGAGTACAAAGCCGACCACGATGACGGTTTCGACAAGCAGTTGGGTGAGGACGAGGTCAGGTGCGCCGCTGGTGACGAAGAGGCCAGCAATGGCGAAACCGACCGAGCCGAGCACGAGGGCCGCTCCCAGCCGCGTCCTGACCTGGGTGGAGGCGACGGCGCTCGCCGCGACGAATATTGCGAGGACCATTTGGGCGGCATTGTCGGCACCGGTGATCATGTCGAAGTCGATCGCGCCGATGAACGGGATGGTGGCAAGCGCTGCGACGGCAACCATGGTGAGCACGTAGCCGGGCAGCGATCCGTGCTGGACGCGCGCTGCGATATGACGTGCAATCGTGATCGATCCGTCGATACTCATGTCGACCGTGTCGGCACCAATCGTGCGCGGGGCGGTGTCGGTAGCGCGACGGCTAATGGCCCACCCAAGTGCGGCGCCTGCGGCGACGATCCCTGCCGAAATCAAGAACGCGTCGGTGAGCCCCGGCCAGCGGATCAGTGAGTAGACCTCGGCCTTGTTGTTGATCGTGACGGCAGCTGGACGAACCCAGTCGGTGATGTTCCCGAGGAACGCGAAGCCGAAGAGTGTGCAGGCGCCGAGGAATGCAGCTGGCGCGGCCATCAGCCATCGCCGAGGAGCAACCGCAGTCGGGGTGCCGTTGCCGCCGTGGAACACGGTGAGGATGAAGCGAGCCGTGTAGGCCACCGTGAGGACCGACCCACCAATAATCGCGACGAGAGCAACGGTGCGCTCGCCGCCACTGAGACCGAGGGCCGCTTCGACCGCCGCCTCCTTTGCAGGAAAGCCGAGCATTGGTGGCACGCCAGCCATGGATAGCGACGACACGAGTGCAACGCCGTAGGCAAGCGGCATCGACCGGTAGAGGCCTGACAGTTCACGAATGTCACGCGTGCCGGTCCGGATGTCGATCTCGCCGACAATCATGAAGAGCGCGGCCTTAAAGATGGCGTGGGCGAACAGAATCGATATCGCAGCGAAGACGGCCTTGCCCGACCCGAACGACAGCAGCACGATCATCAGTCCGAGCTGAGAGACGGTGCCCCACGCCAGGATCAGCTTGGCGTCGAGATGACGGAGCGCACCAATGGCGCCCCAGACCATTGAGGCGGTTCCGAACGTGACGCCAAGGGGCGTCCATACCGACGTCTGCGCGAGTGCCGGTGATGCCACGGCGACGAGGACGACGCCAGCTTTCACCATCGTGGCCGAGTGCAGGTAGGCGCTCACCGGCGTCGGTGCCTTCATTGCGCCGGGGAGCCAAATGTGGAACGGGACTTGGGCCGACTTTGTGGCAGCCGCGATGAGGATCAAGATGGCTGCGACGGTTGCGCCAGTGCCGGTGACCGGTTCCAGATCGCTGAGGTACCGGCCAGGAGCGGCATCGTTCAGTACGACGAACCCGCCAAGCAGCACGAGGCCGCCACCTGCTGTTATCACGAGGGCACGTCGCGCTGCGGTCCTGGCCACCGGATCGGTCCGCTGGTGCCCGACGAGCAGGAATGAGGTGATCGAGGTGAGCTCCCAGGAGAGGAACATTGTCCAGACGGTGTCGGCGAGGACCAGGCCGAGCATTGCGGCCGAGAAACCGAGCAGTGTTGCAGCGAACCGGCCGAGGCCCTGCGCGGAGGCTGAGAAATAGCCGGCTGCATAGACGCAGACGAGCACCCCGATGCCGGAGACGAGGAGGGCAATGAACGACGAGAAGGCGTCGAGTCGCAGCGCAATCGTCAGATCGAGTGGGCCGACCCACGTGAACTCCGCACGGGTTGTCGTCTGATCGACCAGCGCAATGGCGGCGACGGTTGCCGAGAACGCCATGGGCAGCGCAGCAACGAGAAATGACCATCGCGCAAGGCGTGCACCAACCATCGAAACGACGGCGACCCCCAAGAGATGAACGACAAGGAGCGACCACAACACGATTGACCAAAGCCTATGGCTCAAGCAAAGATAGACAACAATAAACCATTTAAAAAGGGTGTGTTAAAGTCGGTCTTTTAATTCCTGAAGTCCCACTCGTTGTCAACCCAAGGCCAGCCTCTGGTCGATGATGAGCCCGTCACGAAAGGAAGATGACATGCGGACCATCACTCGCGATGCCAGGCCGAACGTGATTGCCGTTGCGGTCGACGGCAGCCACGAGTCGCGCCACGCCCTCGAATGGGCGGTGATCCACGCCGAGAGTCATGGCTTCGTCATCAGAGTCGTTACCGCGTACATCACGCCGCATGTCGCACTTGATCATCCGATGCCGATCGCCATCCTCGATGTCGACGCGGCAGAAATCGCACGGGAGCGTGCAGCCGCTGTCGTCGTCGACGTACTCGGCGACAGCACGGCACTACTCGTCGTCGAACATGTGGTCAGCTCTGGACCCATTGATCGCGTGCTTGGCGATCAAGGTGAGGGCTTTGCGATGATCGTGGTCGGGACCCGACGTCGCCGTCGATGGTGGGATCGGTTCCGATTATCGGCAACCAACCGCCTCATCGGCAAGGTTGATGTCCCGGTCATGGCCATCCCGTGTCCAGCCGATTGCCAGGGCTGATCAGCTCGGATCGAACGGCTCGACGCCCATCGGGTTCGGGTACGGAATCACCCCGGGCGACCTCGGCGCAATCGCGAGGTTGCGCAGCACGGGGCCCACGATGTGTGCCAGTTCGGCGAGCTCCGACTGGATTGCGCTCACCGGCTGACGAGCCAACTCGTCGGTGAGGGCCTCGACGTCGTCGTGCAGCGCAAGACCTTCGTCGGTGATCGCGCCCAGTTCATCAATGGCGCCGCGATTGAAGAGCCGACCGACCGCCGCAATCCAGTCGTCGTCGCTCCACCCGCGGAACGGCTTGATCGTTTCGACACCGTCGCCTGTGCTGGCCAGCCGTAGGACGTGCGCATCGCACGGCCCGATGTCATGTGCTCCGAGCGCGATGAGATGGCCGTCGCCGCGGTGCTCACGGAGGACGGTGGCCCAGTGCCACAGCGCCAGGTGGGGCTCGGTGGGCGCGTCGAGCGCAAGGTTGGCCTGGAACATCGGTCGCCGATCATCAGCGACTGACTCCGCAGCCATCCGCAGAATGAATGCAGCCCGTTTGAGCTGCATCTTGTCGACCCGTTCGACGTGCACCGACCACGCTGCATCGACGCCGGCGAGCCGGGCGCCCAGCGCGTCAGTGGGCGAGCAGCGCTGCCAAATGTCAGGCACGGCGCGCTCCACGAAATCTTGGTGGAACCCGAAGAACAGCGCCACGATCGGCCCGGCGTCGACAGCACCCAGCGGCGCTGCCCGGCCGCCGAAGTATCCCCGCCAGAAGCCTTTCAAGCCGGCTGTTTCAAACACCGCTTGGCACTCGGGTGCAAAGTAGGTGATCGCGTGGATCGGTTCGATCAGCGTCCAGAAGTGGCGCTCCGGTGATTCGGTCATCGCACGCCCCGGCGTGCCGTAAGCCAGAAGCCGGTGCCAGCGCGGGCGGTTACGCCGGTCCATTCTCCTGGGAGAGCTGCAAGGACGTCGGAGGCTGGCAGGTGGATCGGCGTCTGATCGCCCAGCGTGTTGACCCACACGATCGTGCCGCCTGGCCGCAACACACGGTCGACTTCGGCTGGGAAGAGGATCATGTTGATCATCAAAATGGCGTCAACGGCATCATCGACGAACGGCAACACCGATGCGTCGGCTTGAGCACGCGGCGCCAGCTCGCCCGGAGCGTACGACAGCATCCCCATCGACAGATCGCTACACACCAGCGACCCGACGCGTCCACTGAGCACCCGAGCACCGGCGCCGGTTCCTGACCCCAACTCGAGCCAGTCGCCGTCGAGGGGTACGTCGCCGCGCTCCAATGCATCTTCGACCGGGGCGCGTTTGGTCGGGTCGACGTGGCGTTCTGACCATTCCGCAGCCATGCCATCGAACAAGCCGCCCATGTTGGTTTTGTTGTCGTCGGTCCAAGTCCCGCCAAAGGCCATGATCCGGGTGATCTTGCGAATGGGGTGATCGGGTCCAGCAAACGGCTCCGGATCGGTGGCCTCGCGATGGTCGGTCAGCGTCGTCAGCACACGTGCATCCTGCCACCCCTCAGTCAGCCATCAGCCAGCCGGAGCCTTCCGGCTGATTGCCGCGAACGTGATCGCCGCGGCATGACCAACATTGAGGCTGTCGACGTCTGGCGAGATCGGAATGCGCACGCGGCGGGTTGTGCGTTGCAGAGTTGACCGCTCCAGGCCTGGGCCTTCGGCACCCAGGACGATTGCGAGGCGCTTGGGGACGGCGGTCGCCCACAAATCGACGGCGTCATCGCCAGGTGTCATTGCCCAGGTCTCGAAACCTGCCTCGTGCAAGGTGTCGAGTGCCCCGGGCCAGTCGTCGGCGCTGGCTCGCGCGATCGGCATGTGCAGCACCTCGCCCATACTGACGCGCACGGTGCGTCGGTAGTAGGGGTCGGTGCATGTCGGGCTGATCACCATGCCATCGATGCCGAAAGCTCGCGCCGCACGCGAGATTGCGCCAACATTTTCATTGTCGTTTAACGCCTCGAGGACGGCGATCCGTGTTGCTGTCGCTGCAAGTTCGGCGACGGTCGGCATTGGTTTGCGGAACGCGGATGCCAGCACGCCACGGTGCAGGTTGAACCCGACGATTCCCTGCATGACCGCCCGGTCAGCGACAAACACGGGAACGTCCGTCAACGTCGGGTGTTCGAGGTACGGCGCGAAGCGTTCGACGCGGCTTGTTCCGAGCAGCACGGATCGCAAGCGGTGCCCGGAGTCGATCAGCCGATCGATCGCCAGGTAGCCCTCGGCCATGAAAAACTCGTCGCCCTCCATTGCGGTGCGGGCAGCCTGGTTGTTCAGTTCCCGATAGTCGTCGACGCGAGCGTCAGCCGGATCGGTGATTGCGATCGTCATCGCACGAGTGTCTACTCGCCCGTGAAGTTCGGCGTGCGTTTCTCGACGAATGCGGCAGCGGCTTCGCGATGGTCGGACGTGCCCATCGACAAGACCATGTTCGCCGCTTCGGCATCGAGTGCAGTCTCGACGTCGCTCGTGACGGCCCGATTCAGGTTCTCCTTCATGTAGCGCATCGCGATCGGCGCACGGTCGGCGAGGCTGCGGCACCACGCCAGTGCGGCCTCGTCGAAGCCCTCGTCGGCCAGCACTTGGTTGACGATCCCAAGATCGCGAGCCTCGGCTGCCGAGAGTCGGGGCGAGGTGAAGTAGAGCTCTTTTGCCTTGGCCGTGCCGACGAGCTGGGTGAGGAACCAGCTGCCACCGAAGTCGCCCGACGCACCGACGTTGGCGAACGCCGGCACGATGATTGCTCGCTCAGCAGCGAGGCGGATGTCGCAAGCAAGTGCGATCGACATTCCGGCACCGGCGGCTGCGCCGGGCAGGGCGGCAATGACCGGCTTGGGAAATCGATGGATCGCGAGCGAGACCTGCTTCTGAATCATGCGCAGATGATCCGTCGAGCTTTGGATTGTGGCACCGCGGCGCGGAGCGGCTCCGGGTTGGTGGCTCTCGTGCATTCCCTTGACGTCGCCACCAGCACAGAACGCACCGCCGTTGCCGGTGATCATCACGACACGCACGGCGTCGTCGGCTGCGAGCACCGGCAGCACCTTGGCGAACCCGGCGTACATCGCGTCGCTCAGCGCATTGCGTCGGTCGGGTCGGTTGAAGGTGATAACCCCGACGTGTCCGTCGATGTCGGCGAGGAGGTCGGTCGTTCCGGTGTCGAGGCCATGTGTCATTTTGAGAGCTTGGCAGCACCGTGACGTTTGGTGCGAGCTGTAGACACGGCGATGTACTCGCGCAAGTTGCCGAGCCGCGGTACTCGATTCAATTTTTCTCCAACGCAGTATCCGGCTACCCGATGGAGTGCCTGGCCACCTGCCAGGTGCCGGGCAACCCGCCGAAGTATCCAACGATCTCCTACGAGCAAAGCCAAGCCACAGCACAGGGCGAGTGATACGTCGCGTCAGGCTTCGGAGTTGGCGTCGAGTACTTCCTTGGGAAGCTTGCGGACCTTGGCCCGACGTTTACGGCGCGTCGGAATCATCCCGCGCATTTCTTCGAGCTTGCCGAAACACGTCAGGCGATCATCGGCTTGGAGTGCGCGGGTTGTCTTCGGGTTCGGAATGACGCTGCGATCGCGATGCAGGGTCAGAATCGTGATGTCAAGTTCACGCAAGCCGGATTCGTCAATGGTCTGTCCGACGAATTTGGAACCTTCTGGGATGTGCAGTTCGGCAACGCCGTAGCCGGTACTGACGGTGAGTCGCTGGCGCACATCGAGTTCGGGGAACGCAACCTGGTTATCGATGTGATCGATGATTGCACCGGCGATGTCGAGCCCAGTTGCCCGCTCGATGCCTTCGAGGCCGGGCGACGAGTTCACTTCCATGACGAGTGGCCCGTCATTGCCTTCGAGCATGTCGACACCGGCGACCCGGAGGCCCATGATCTGCGCAGCGCGAACGGCGGTGCGCTCGTACTCAGCGTCGAGTTCGACGGCTTCGACAGATCCACCGCGGTGGACGTTGGAGCGGAATTCGTCGCCTTGCGCGGTGCGACGCATTGCTCCGACCACCCGGTCGCCGACCACGAGGGCGCGGATGTCGCGGCCCTTGCTCTCTGCGATGAACTGCTGGATCAGCACGTTCTGTTTCGTTGACTGCAACGTCTCGATGATCGCCTCGGCAACCTTTTTGTCAGGCGCCAGGATCACGCCAATGCCCTGGGTGCCTTCGAGCAACTTGATCACGACAGGCGCGCCACCGACGAGGTCGATTGCCGAGAGTACATATTTGTTTGAATATTGAACACTCTTACTTAGGCGATTTAGATATAAT